>JAXHSZ010000018.1:0-12411 GCA_034190725.1 Thermodesulfobacteriota bacterium | reverse complement strand
AACCGAGATAGGTGTAACCGAATGTCAGGTACTTATATTTATTGAAGTTTTTTTGTATTCTCTTTGTACTGGTTTGTCTCGTATATTGGAGAGGTGTCAATCCCATCCTGTCTATCCCTCCGGCTTTCAGTTCTAAAAATGTGGTGGCAGGGTCCGGGATAATCCTCTGGACGTATCCGTCTATATATGGTCTTCCCTCAAAGTAATCATGATTTGAGACCAATTCGACCTTTTCTCCCGTCTTCCATTTCTTAAACTCATAGGGCCCCATGCCGATGGGATGGCGGCTCAATGCAGATGTATTTATGTCCTTCCCTTGAAGAAGGTGTTCAGGGAGGATCACAAGACTCCCCCAGCTTCCCAATGCAGGAGCAAAGGGTTTGGGGTAAGTCACTTGGAATGTATATGAATCAAGAACTTCAGCCTTTTTCACCTCCAAGTAGTCACCTGCGTATGCAGTACGGGTATTGGGGTTTATGATGGTCTTATATCCGAATAGAACATCATTCGCTGTGAATTCAACGCCATCATGCCATTTGACCCCCTTCCGGAGATGGAAGGTTATTGTAAGTCCATCTTCTGATATGTCCCAGGATTCAGCCAGATCACCCACAAGGTTCAGGTCTTTATCATACTTCACAAGCCCGTTGAACACCAGGCCTGCAATACCGTGAGATGCACTGTCGGAAGCCAACATGGGTATGAGGTTGCTGGCATCACCAATGGAACTATCGATCAATACATCGCCGTATGCAGGAAGTCCAGTTTCTCCAATATTCTCATCCTGTTGCTGAGAAGATTCTTTATGATCACCTGTGCAACTGACAAATGCCAACAAAATTAAAAATGTAGAAAAGATTTGTAATTTTTTGGACATGAACATTTCAGTCCTCCTTCTCTTTCAACATCTCTAAGAGTTTGTATCATAGATGTTGAATGAGTGTCCACACATAAATGACTCTTTTGTGTACTCTCAATGCTTGTCTGTGCACAGGTGGATATCAACATGTCAGACTCATCTGTATGTATTCTGCAAATAAAGATTTTAGTCATCCGCTTTCTCATGTTCACCTATATGCCATTAATATAAGGATGAGCACCACATTGACATGAATACTGATCCCTTACTGCTGATAGTTGTTAGAATCTCCAAATTATTATGTATATTCTACTCTTCTATTATTTTGCCATGAATAGGCTCTTCATTTAATCACACATTCACTCAAACGACCATACTTCCCAATTAAAAAAGCCCTTGTAAAATCTTCGGCAATTTGATAGTACTTGATATTTCTCATTATCTGGGGAAATCCATGAAAACTATAGTGATTGCAAATCCTGCCTCCGGTGGAAGAAGGTACAGGAAGATCGTTCCGAACATCCAGAGGATATTGAATGAGAGGGGGATACATTACAGTTTTTTTCTCAGTCAGTATCCTGGAAATATAGAAGAAATTGTTAAGAAAGTAGTGCAAGATGGTTTTCAGAGGGTTATTGCTTGCGGCGGGGACGGGACAGTCCATGAGGCTGTGAATGGAATAATGGGTACGGACATTCCTCTGGGAATAATACCGATGGGTAAAGGGGGGGACCTGGCCCTAAATCTTGGCATAGATCGAGACATCACGGCAGCCATTGATATTATCAGTAAGAATCATATAAGAAAGATTGACATTGTAAAAGTGAACGGAGGCAGGTACTTTCTCGGATTAGGCGGCATAGGCTTCGATTCAGAAGTCACCAAATGGGTAAACAAAAGAATGGGATTTCTAAAGTGCAAGTGTGCTTATACTATTGCCTCTATTGCGAGAATTCCCGGATACAAGCATAAAAGGGTAAAGATACAGTTGGATGATGAACATTTTGATGGGCAGGTACTTCTCGTTGCCTTTGGCAATAGTAAGACATACGGAGGTGGGATGTACATCACCCCGGATGCCGAGATGGACGATGGCCTTTTGGATATATGTGTAATACGTAAGATAAACAAGTTTAAACTCTTGTATATGTTCCCAAAAGTCTTTAAAGGAAATCACATTCGGGTTTCAGAGGTGAAGATGTCACAGTCAAAAGCAGTGTCGGTTGAATCGGATATCCCCCTTGACCTTTATGGAGATGGAGAGTTCATATGTACAACTCCATTTTCCTTAGAGGTTATTCCAGATGCGTTAAATGTGATTGTGCCTTTTCAATAGAGAGTTAAAACATAAGGATCTGTAAGGGAATAATAGTGCACACTGGCCATGGAGTGAAGTCTGGATGATACAGCAGAATTGATGAGGAGGTGAAAAATGAGACAAGTTGTAATTGTAAACAGTGTCAGAACAGCAATAGGGACGTTTGGCGGTTCCCTTAAAGACGTGTCCGCTATTGATCTGGGGGTCACAGTCATTCAAGAGCTGCTTCAACAAGCAGGATTGGAAGGCAGTCAGATAGACGAGGTGATACTCGGTGACGTTTTACAAGCAGGTTTGGGGCAGAATCCTGCCAGACAAGCTGCGATGGGAGCGGGTATACCACAAGAAGTTCCTTCGTTTACTGTGAATAAGGTGTGTGCATCGGGATTGAAGCCGGTCATGCTGGCAGCCCAGGCCATTATGACAGGTGATGCGGATATTATCATTGCAGGGGGCATTGAGAATATGAGCAGAGCACCTTATGCCATAAACAAAGCGCGCTGGGGTGTGCGAATGAACAATGACACATTGGTTGATTTGATGGTTTATGATGGTCTATGGGATATATTTAATGGGTATCATATGGGTATCACGGCGGAGAATATAGCAGAAAGCTTCAGTATTACAAGAGAGGAACAGGACGAGTTTGCTGCGGAAAGCCAAATGAAGGCTGCGAAAGCTATTGAAGGGGGAAGGTTCAAAGATGAGATAGTACCCATTGAGATACCCCAGAGAAAGGGGGACCCAAAGATATTCGACACGGATGAACACCCAAGACCCAAAACAACAAAAGAGACCCTTGCCAAGTTGTCTCCGGCCTTTAAGAAAGGCGGGACTGTCACTGCTGGCAATGCATCGGGTATCAATGATGGAGCGGCAGCTTTAGTGGTTATGTCAAAAGAAAAGGCAGATGACCTGGGTTTACATCCGATGGCAACGATCAAATCATATGCAACTGTTGGCGTGGATCCGGCTATTATGGGCACTGCTCCTGTCCCTGCCAGTAAAAAGGCTTTAGAAAAAACAAAATTGTCTGTCTCGGATCTGGATCTGATTGAAGCAAACGAAGCATTTGCATCCCAGGCCATATTTGTAAATAGAGAAATGAAATGGGATGGAGCTAAAGTAAATGTGAACGGAGGGGCTATAGCACTGGGCCATCCCATCGGTGCAAGTGGTGCCAGAATACTGACAACCCTTTTATATGAAATGAAAAAAAGAGGCTCAAACGTCGGCCTGGCCACTCTGTGCATAGGCGGGGGGCAGGGGGCAGCCATTGTGGTCGAGATGTAGTTTCCTGAATATGAGAAGCAAACAAAGCAAGCAGCCGGCAATACCGTAACCTTTTTTAATGGAACAGGTTGATTTTTTTGGGTATGGATTTTTTTGCAAAAAAACCGTTTTGTATCAGAGGAGATGATGATATAATCAAAAAAATACTCCTGCGGTCTATCAAATTTGATCACCGTTAAAGCTTGCTGACAGCTTTCTATTACATAGAGCTAAATTAATACTGTTCAGGTTGAAATAAGGAGGCATAATATGGACATGAAGACTTTTGGTGTAATTGGTGCAGGACAGATGGGCAGCGGCATTGCTCAGGTTGCGGCATCTACGGGATTTGTTGTTGTCATGAATGATATAAAGGACGATTTCGTGCAAGGAGGTATCTCATCCATTACGAAAAGTCTTGACAGAATGCTGAAGAAAGAAAAGATAACGACTGATCAAAAAAGTGAGATTCTGGCAAAAATTTCAGGAACAACTCGATTGGAAGATATGAAGACAGCAGACATTGTGGTGGAAGCCGCCACGGAGAACCTGTCCATCAAGCTGGAAATATTTAAAAAGCTGGATGAAATCTGCAAGCCTGAGACAATTTTAGCAAGCAATACTTCATCAATTTCCATTACAAAGATCGGTTCAGTGACCAAGAGACCGGACAAGGTCATAGGCATGCATTTTATGAATCCTGTTCCTGTGATGCAACTCGTTGAAGTCATAAGAGGGCTTCCCACTTCTGATGAGACCTTTGAAACCGTAATGAAGCTTGCGGAAAAGATGGGCAAGACACCGGCGGAGGCGTCTGATTTTCCGGGATTTATTGCAAATAGGATACTTCTGCCCATGATCAATGAGGCGGTCTATGCTCTATATGAAGGAGTAGGAACAGCAGAGGCAATAGACACAGTGATGAAACTGGGGATGAATCATCCCATGGGTCCTCTTACACTGGCGGATCTAATCGGGCTCGACACTTGTCTTGCGATACTGGAGGTTCTGCACAATGAATTGGGTGATCCGAAATACAGGCCTTGCCCTCTGTTGAGAAAATATGTTGAGGCAGGATACCTGGGTAGAAAAACAGGAAGGGGGTTTTACGATTACAGCAAATGAAACCTGCAATTGTCGTTGTAGATATGTTAAAAGGAGGTGTTGGGAGCAATCCCTCAGTTAAGTCTGAGAGTGAGAGGATCATCCCGAATATCCAGGAACTCTTGAAGGAAGGCAGAGATCTGAATATTCCTGTGATATATGCCTGTGACAGTTTTTTACCTCAGGATTTTATGTTTGGGGGGAAGATGCGGCCCCACTCACTTCGAGGGACCGAAGGGGTTGAGGTGATAGATGAACTCAAACCTGAAAAAGGGGATATGATCCTTGAGAAAAGGCGATTCAGTGCCTTCTTCAGAACGGATTTGGATATGACCCTGAGAACTCTGCAAAGAGATACTGTTGTGGTCTGTGGGATGAATACTCATGTCTGTGTTATGTTTACAGCATGGGATGGTCTTGCCAATGATTTTCATGTGATCATCCTTGAGGACTGCTGTGCTGCTCCAAAGAAAGAGATCCACGATGCAGCCATCAACCTCTATGGAATATCCCCAATAAATCCTTTGTTCAGGATTATGAAATTGGACGAATTTCTGGCTGATGTAAAAGGAAGCTCAGTTATTTAATTCAAGGGAGATGATTTTAAAAGGTCCAGAAATCACTGATTCTACAGTGAGGGAAAAATCTTCCATTTTATGTAACTTTTTCACAACTGACCATATATTATTATTCCTTCTTTCCTTTCAGAAACCCTTCTGCTTCTGGACTGAAACCATGTACGTTAACATGGCAGAGGTTTCAGTAAAATAATTTAAAAGGATTTTATTGCTACGTTAGTGTCCGTCTAGAAGTGAGATATTTTTCGGAAGATCAAGGAAGACGAGGATTGTAACCTGAGGATTAAAATCTGAGTCTGACGCAGAAATTGCGGAAAATAGCCATTTCTGGATGGGCACTAGACTATTGGAGATACGAAAGGCACAACAAAAATCACCTTTCATTTTAGTATGTTCAATAGATTCAGAGTGATCCATGGTCTCTTCTTTACTGGAATTGGCACAAAATGTGCATAGATGGAACCCGAGCACGAGCAAAAGTGAATGTTTGCGGTTTGTTCAAAGGGAGACCAGCAGTTTTAATATCGAATGAAGGGGGGGAATAGAAGTATATTTACCGACTATGTCGCTGATATCGGCGGTATAGCAGTATCTCAAGCAAAGAGGCATGCATGCCTTAATTGTATAGGAGGAGAAATATGAAAAAGTATCTATTAACCTTTGTTCTTTTGTTTGCTTTTGCCCTATTTGGGTGTGATGAAAATATTTTTGAGAGTTTTTCGGATGATGATACAAAACAGGCAAAACTCGAAGAAGCCAGGATAGCCCTGGATGATGAAGATTATGAGAAGGCGCTTGCTTTATTGGAGGATTTAGACCAGTGCGATCCTGATGTGGCTACATATTTGAGTTCTGCATACATGGGAATGGCGAACTTCAATGCTTTAGACCTTGTGACGAATGCTGAAGAGTTGGCAGATGATGATGATGCAGGCAGTATTGAACTGATCTCTTCTGTTCTTGACGAAGATGGAGATGGGCAGATAACTCTAACAGAAATAACCAATGGTATTCAAGAAGCAGTGAATGCCATAGATGCTGTGACACGCTTGTCTGGTAGCTGCAGCGAATCACTCACCTGTGATGAAGAGATAATACTGGGTGTTGCAGGGGCTTTACATGCCACCTATATGGTATTGCAGTTGATCCAAGAAGACTTAGGCGTGTCTCCTATTCCCGTTACAGAGGAGGGCATCAACGCTGCATACGAAACTCATGATTTTGATACGGGTGTTGTGAGTGATGAGGAACTTCTTGCACTGAACACTAGCATGGGATATATGAGTAATGCTATCGATTGTATGACGAAAGATGATAAGGATAATGAACTTGCCGAAAATTTTGAGGAATTTCAACAGGAGATAGGGTATGGTGATGGCCAGATAGACAGGAATGACCTGGCAAATTATATAGACAGCATTGGAGACTAAAATGAAAAGGATATCTGTGTTACTGCTTTTGTTTTTGTTTGTAGCAACCTTGGTTCATGCAAGAGAATACCCGAATTTTTTCAGAGGCATAAGGCCATTGGGTATGGGGGGTGCTTTCACGGCTGTAGCTGATGATGAAAATGCCCTCTTTTATAACCCGGCAGGTCTTTCTGACCAATCCTTGAGAATAGGGATTTTTAATCCCTTGATAGAGGTTGGTGAAGACAGTATAGAGCTCTATCAAGATATTGAGGATACAGACCTGGATGATGCTGAAGAAGTGGTGGAGCTTTTGAGAGATCATATGGGTGAAAATCAACACTTGAGGGCTGCAATAAATCCGTATGGATTATGGAGCATAGCTGGAGTGGGTGTAGGAGTTGCAGGTATCGGTCAGACCTCATTTGATACTGAGATACACAATCCCATCTGGCCTGAACTTGAGACACGATTCATTGTAGACTATGGTCTGCTCGGAGGAGCTGGGCTGAAACTGCCCATTGCTGGTCTTCAATTGGGAGTTGCAGCAAAATTCATCAGCAGAGAAAGTCTCTTTGAAACCTATACTGCAGCAGATATTGCATCTGAGGACTTTGATTTTGTTGTTGATGATGATATTGAGTCAGGTTCCGGTGTAGGATTAGACATCGGGCTTATATATACTCTTGGGATTCCTTTTGGAGATCTCTCTTGTGGTGTGGTCGTGCAGAATATTCCCGAAATGGAGATGAGCGATGCGGAAGATATATTGACACAGGTGAATGCAGGTGTTGCCATGAAGCCTGATTTCAAAGTTGTATCAGCTACATTTGCTCTTGATTATATGGATATTGGAGATAATGTGGGAGATGAAGATGATCTCGCAAAGAAGCTTCATTTCGGAGCCGAAGTAAACCTTCTGGATTGGGTTGCTCTGAGGGCGGGCCTTAATCAAGGATACTTGACAGCAGGAGTTACATTAGATCTATGGATATTTCGGCTTGATGTTGCTACCTTTGCAGAAGAAATAGGCGCCTATGGAGGCCAGAGAGAGGACAGAAGATATTTAGCACAGATTAGCATTGGATGGTAAAAGAAGATATGCACTGTTCTTTTTGTCTTTATCAGTAGCAGTCAAGAGAGGAGATACAGAGTGTATTCACAAGAATACCAGAAATTAATAGGATTTCATGGCCATTCATGCCCGGGGCTTGCCCTCGGGTATCGGATGGTGAAGGCGGCCATGGAGAAAACTCATCTTGGGAAAGCAGGAGATGAAGAGACAGTGACCATTGTTGAGAATGATTCATGCAGCGTGGATGCTGTTCAATTTCTTTTGGGGTGCACTTTTGGGAAAGGAAACCTCATATTCAAGGATCATGGAAAACAGGTCTTTACCTTTATCACAAGACCGACTGGGAAAGCCTTGAGGGTAAGCTTACTGCCCCATGCTATGGATATGCCTGAAGGTGACACCAAAAGCAGAACACAGATGACAAGGGAAGAGATGGTTGAAAAGATACTCTCTATGCCTGAAGCAGAGCTACTCAAGGTGAAAGAAGTGTCAATTGAATCACCTGAAAAAGCGCAGATCCATTCGTCCTTCATTTGTGATCTCTGCGGAGAACCGATCATGGAAACCCGAATGATCAAGAAATCAGGAAAGACCTACTGTATCCCCTGCGCAGACAACCTTTCTAAGGAACCGAGTTGAAATATTCTTGAAGCTCGGTGCACACTTCTTCAGGCAGGCGACAGGCACAGTATTCATCCTGAAACCTCTGTATATGATCATGATCACTTACATCCAATGGTGGGAAAGTCCCCCTTGGAGTAATTCGAACATGGGTCCAGAAGTAATCCTGGTCTAATAGGCCAGAGTAGAGGGCCATATTACAACCGTAGAAATTTTGATCGCTCAAATAATTCAGCACCCGGCAGAGTCCTGTGGTAAAATCATGCCACTCGGTCTCTGTAATATTCAGCATGGAATCCCTTTCACAAAAAATCGCCATTACATCAGGATAGATTTTTCCTCTGGGAAGATAAGGAGCAAGCCAGACAATACTTCCTGTGTTATCGATGTATCTTTCTCCAAGCTCTTTCTCTTTATTCACTAAATCTGCCCAGTAATTGCTTGAGTGAGTCTGTGTGTAACTCATGGAGGCTTCAAAGAGCTTTCCTTGATAATGGAAGGGGTATGTATCTGCTTCCGCCTGGAGATGGGGATGAACTATACTGCCACCTGCCACAGGCATGTAATTCCATCCCATGGAATAATATTTTGCTTCTGAGTCATATTCCAAGACTTTAGCAAAGTAGGATTGACAAGCCATAAGTCCCTCTGATATCACATCATTTGTAAAGCCATCCAATGATATGAAATGCTTTTTTGAAATGGCTGCCACGGCACCATATTTACTGTACGGCATCAAATTTGGAACAACAGTGACTTCACCTCTGGAGATCTTGCCTTCGGGTATAAAATCCTTAGGAAACCTGGCTGCAAATTGCTCTATGACCTCTGGGCAGAAAGGGCACATTTTTTGAGTCATCTCAATGAGCCCCGATAGATCGGGTTTTTCAGGTAATGCGAATCGGTAACTGATAACTCTTCCTGTTTGATGTGTTAACGGGTCGGTTCTCAACTCGAAAGAAAGAGATGTTTCAGCAAAATTCTCTCTTGGATCCAAGAGCCTCACTTGCTGTGTCACTTTTCGAAATTCAATGGTCATAGGAAAACCCTCCTCTTATCACGAAATGTCGGTATCTTGCTATTCCAGTGGTTGTATTTTCGACTCTCCAGGGCTGTCACAAAAAAACAATATGCAGTCTGTGTAGTCATGAATCTAAATGACAATGACCGAAAGTTGAGGGTTCGATCACGCCGGCTTTTCCACCCTTTGTGCCTTAAATGTAACCCGCTGTAAACTCCCCGGTGGGACAAGCTCTATCTGTGATTTTACACGTATTTCATTGAAAATTGCCTCCTCTACTCTCTCTCTGAGGGATTTTAAGTCTTTCACGTTAGGTTTGTGTTCTAATTTAAGTTTCAAAAATTCCATTTCGGATTTTTCCATTACAATTCTGAATTCCCCCTCAAGCCCCTCGACTTTGGCAATGACTTCTTCCACATCTATTGGAAGAATCTTCTTGTCGCCGATTTTCATGAGTTGGGAAACTCGTCCTTTAACATAAGACATCTTCGGCAAAGTTCGTCCGCAAGAACAAGGTTCGTATGGGAGCAATCGTCCCACATCTCCGACCTTGTACCTCAGCAGTGGCATTGCCTCCCTCACCAGGACCGTAAAGACCAATTCACCTTCCTCTCCCTCGGGTAAAGGTTCCCCGGTTTCAGGGTCCACCACTTCAATGATTCCGGCTTCTGAGGAGATGTGCATCCCTGACCTTGCTTCACACTCAGAGGCAAAACAAGGACATGTCTCTACAGCTCCGTAGAGGGTCATAAAGGGAATCCCATACTTCTCTTCAATCTTCTTTTTGTAGGACTCTGCCCAGCCTTCCCCCACTCCACTCACCAACCTCAGATTCGTGTCCTGAACCTTGACGCCCAATTGTTCCATTCTTTCAAAATAACTGAGGAGCAGTGAGGGCATGTGTTCGATAACCGTAACCCTTCCATCTTTGGTCAGTTGTATCTGATGATTTTCATTATACCTTCCTGCAGACATTAAGATAAGGGATGCTCCCAGTTCTCTGTATCCCTGGAAACAGCAATCAAATCGGGTCAGTACCTGGACTACATCGGAAGGGCGTACGCCCATTGTCCAGCGTCCCCGAGCTTCACCCTCTGTAAAGAAGAATTTTGTTTCATTTTTGCTGAAAGGGATGGGAACGACCGCTCCGACTGTTCCTGAGGTGGAGTGAAACATCTTTATCTCGTCTTCTGGGATAGCCAGTCTGTCCTTCAATGGAACATCTGTATCAACTTCTATATCCATTGTAAAGGGGATCTTGGAGACGTCTTCAATGTTTGTTATGTCTTCCGGCTTTATGCCTGCTTTGTCAAACAGACGACGATAAAATGTTGTCTTCGTATAGGCCCATTCCACTGCATTCTGAAGTCTCTCCTTTTGGAGCTTTCGTAATTTTTCAATTGGCATGGTCTCGATCTCTTCATTCCAGAATCTCTTTTCTGCCATATGTTCCCTCCTGTGATTAAAAAATATGTATCATTGTTTTGGGTTTCATGCGGAGAAGTTCGGATTTAAGGAATCGGAAATAAATAACTCATCGTTTTCGCATCCCACCTTCAGGCCACCTTTTGACGATTATCAATCGCAAAGTCCTCGACGTAATACTATTACGCCTGCGGCTTTGCTCAATCAGATCGTCTAAAGTTGACCTAAATCTAGGCGCAAATTCCAATGACTTATTTATTTCCGATTCCTAAATGCATTCAGAGACTTTTTCATGTGCGAAATAGCCATTAAATATGGCGTTTCTCTGCAGAAGATGAGCAAGTTTATTTTGAAAAATATCTCATTTTGGTTCTGCTTTGTCAATGGAATTGTCTGAGATCAATTCCATATTTCAGTAACAACTGGATTTAGAGCATGAGATTTTCTATTCACATTCATTCATAAAAGATCAGAAAAACTCATAAGTTATACTGAGCATAAAAGCAGTTGATTCCCAGTTGATTTCATTCAATTGAGTAGTTCCTGTAGAGCCATCTGCACCGAAGGCACGGTGAACTCCGGTTTCTGTCTTCCAGTCCTGAAAATCCAGAATTGTATCAATGGACAAACGCTTGGTAAAAGCGTATTCAAAGTAAAGGGAGATAACCATCCCATTCCCGTCGGCTCTGTGCTCAAAGCTCTTTGGATGAGCCAGGTCTGTCCGGAGGTTCCAATTGGCTTCAGCCTCATATTCAGCCCAGTGGTATTCAAGAGTTACGGCAAAATGAAAGTTACGGGTTAATCTATAATCCAGATCAACACCTACCCACGGCCCCTTCCACTGTGTTTCATACGTACTATTCAACCCTGGGAAAGGTCCAAGGGGTATTGCCGGGAACCGAGTAGAAATGGTTTGTAATCCATTGGTGACAGTCAGATTCTGTTCATGATATGAATACCCTACAAGAGGTGTGAGAGTCAGTTTGTCCCATACGTGGAAGAATCGGAGTCCCATTCCCAATGAAAAATCCTTGGTATCCCCATCATCGGAATCGTTGTTAGACCGAGACCATTCAAGGGTGCGATCATTTCCATCATAGTCTGAGTCCTGGTTTTCGCCTTCAACGATCCAGCCATAACCAACACAACCTTTAAAATATGCTGCCCCATGGGAAGGATTTTCACTCCCCACGGTGATTTCTGCCTTTATGTTTGTCTGATATATTTCTAAATCCTTCCAGGTGAGTTCTGAGAATATATTGATATAATCACCGTCAGAATATCCTGCTATACTCCAATCAACATTATCAACACGGTACCCGGCGCTGACACCCAATTCAATATCCTTTATTGCTTCTGCCATTGCCCAATTACTCTCCAGGGAGGTTGTCCCCAAAAACGTCCATAAGAATAAGATGACTGGCATCCACTTCTTCATATCTCTCCCTTATATTTCACCTTTATTCTTAAAATAAAACAAACCAGAATGAAAATAATTGAAGCTGTTCTGATAATTCAATACTACAGTGACAGCTTGTAACTGGATTACCCGAAAGTGCCACTGTAGTATGAGTTATTTCTCATATACCATATCTATAATCATGAGTTTTCGTCAAGAAATAAACGATTCAAATAGAAATGCTCCATGTTTTAACAGAGTGGTCTCTTTCACTTGACTTCTTAAATCCTTATCTGATAACATTTTTTTCATTCAACATCAATACCTCAG
>JAXHSZ010000179.1:0-6262 GCA_034190725.1 Thermodesulfobacteriota bacterium | reverse complement strand
CTTATTGACGCTTTCTTAAATCTCTGGAAAAGAGCATTGGGAACATCATTGATGTGCATGGGCCGTTTTTTCCTTTTGTGTTGCTCCATATTTTCCATTGTACGCAGATAAAATTCATGAAAGGCCTTTGCCCATGTTTTTAAAAGGGTATCCATGGTTCTCTTCTTCCTGTAAAAGTGAATTTCATCAAGAAGTCCAAGTTGATTGAGGGAGTCATTTATAGAATAATAGTCATAGTACACGCTCCACAGGGAAGAAAGGTAGGTATGCTCCCAGAACAGAGCGCTTTCTTCTTCAGATCTGTCATGGGAAAGGTTGTGTACGGCCGTCTCAAGGCTGATTACATGCATCAAGGTGCGTAAGAGAGTGTCTTTCTTTATCCTTTTGGAGCCTCCTGTCTCCCTTTGATGCAGCATTGCCTGTTGAACGGTCTTTACATCGATTTCTGAAACATCCTGCTCTGCCTTTTTCATACAATTTTCAAAAGCTCGCAGCATAGGAAATAAAAAAACTTCTTCTCTTTCAATCACCTTGAAATAATCCAGAAGAGCCCCGCTCTTTTTAACCATATCAAAGAGAGTATTGCCCAATCCTTTGTCCTTGAGAGAATTCTCTGCCTCTTCCATGAGGTTATCGCCCTCTTCTCCTTTATATGTCGATATATACTCTGCTGCTGAGACGAGAGTTTTCCATTGGGACAATATTTCCTCCGGATCACCTCCTGCAATTTCACTGAGAAGTCGTTGAACATCCTCTTTTACAATATGATGATTCCTTGCCCATAAAGAGAAAAAAACAACCAGGTTGAAGTCCTCATTACCAAGTCTTTTACAAAGACCCGTAAGCTCTGGGTACCTTTCTTCAACAATATCTGAAAGTACACTGTAGATGGACTCATGGGGTGAAGCACCTGGGATTCTTTTTCTTGAACTGGTGATCTTTATGTAAGTTTCTCCTTTGAGATCCTCCCCGCCTTGCAGCCATTCCTGAAAGATGTTTAAAAGCCTTTCCTTTGGAAAACTCCTGTCCACAGTATTCTCATAGAACTCGTCCAAATCTCGTAATACCATAACAACCTTTCCTGAAAAGGCATTATTGATCGCTCTGATTACATCGTTGTTCAGGAGCCGGTGCAATTCCTTGAGGGACCTGTCAGGGTCTTTTTCCATATGTGATGTGTCGAAGTCCATGAGACGCTGTATCTTATCTGCTATGCTCTTCTTACCCACCTCCTTTAAACCTGCATTATAGGAGAGAAACCGTTCCCTGATTGCTGCTTCTTGGAATGACGCAAGGTACTCTTTGATCCCCTGGTCTATGGTGGATTCAATGGTCTGAATGCCGGGCAATTCCGGCTTTTCTCCAAGTCGAAACCCACATATACATACCGGTTTATGACGGAGTGTTTCCATGGAAAAATAAGAGCATCTTGTGGAAGAAACATCTGCAAGGGCCCTCTCCACTTTCACCCTATCATTCCTTACGGAGATATATTCTATCTTTGAAAAGCTGGTAAGAATCTTGTATCTCAACGAATCCTTGATCTTATTGTATGGGAAAATGCCTTCAGAGGATGTGGCCAGTTTGTGTTCTCTTTGATAAAGAAGGGTATATTCCTGAAAAAAATGGTCGAAAAGCGTGTTGAGACTTTCCATGTACCCTTCTTCCAGGTAAGGGGCAATGGATTTGAGACAGGCCTTTATATCTGCGAGACGTGTCCCTATGGTTTCGTATACTTCTCCTTGCGGGACATTCAAGTCCGGGTGATCCACGTAGCTGCTTATGAACAAGTATCGGTCCAGGTCTTCCGCAAAAAACCTTCTTGCGGTTTGAAATCTGGAGAAACTCTTGTCTAGAAAGGGGTGATTTTTGCTTTCATTGAGAAATCTCTCAATGCCCTCCTTTGGACCATATGAAATCTTTACCTCGTCAAAGAGGAGTCCCAATTCGTCCATGTTTCTATTCAATTCCCCAAGATCAAAGCCTGCCAGGGCCTTATATTCTGATGCTTTGTATGTCTTTTCACGAAGGTTTTCCAAATCCATCGTGACTTGACCTCGTATCTCCAGAAGCTCTTTCCACAGATCCTTCTGGGTCAGGAAGTTCAATTCCTTATTCTTATACTTCTTGGGGATAAATGGGAGAGAAGAGAGCTCTTTCTGCAATTTCCCTGACAGAACTTCCCCTTTTACCACCTCATCGATATTCTTCAGGGTATAGATGTTGACTTCATCTGGGTTCTTTCTCCTCCCTTTTGCATAGGGGATGATATGCCCGGAGAAAATCAATACAAGAGTCAACAATTCAAACTGAGGTCGGGACAGCCCCAGATCCCCCTTCCGTAACTTCCAGTAAATCCCTTCCAGAGAAGACCTGTCATCCCCAAAGGGAACTTTGGCCAGATCAAGGAATCTCTCCACTACAATACTCCTCTTTGGATCGACCCACATCTGAAACCCCTTGGGTGTGCTCTTTACCACTTTCATGGGAACAAGGAATCCTTCAACAACCCTCTTTAAACCGTGACGAGTTCCCTTCTGAATCATTATTTCTCCCTTCTTTATCAGGTCTTCAACCATTTCCTGAAATTGATCTTTTGAAGCAAAGGAAGTATATGGAGCTATTTCACTATGCGCAGGATAACGCGATTCCAGAAGGCCTTCACCCATAGAAGAAATAGCATCCTGAAAGATCTTGTATGTCAAGGATTCTTTGATGGATTCATCAACAGACCATATGGAAAAGAGGCCTCCTTTGTGATATGCATCCATGAAATTTTCCTTGATCAATCTCTTTTCATTAACGAGAAGGCCTTTGATGAAATCCCTGATTTCATTCCCCCTTTCTGTTGTATCATCTTTGTATTTGGCCAACAGGAGGAGGTGAGCAAGGGTCTCTTTGAGTGGTTCTTGCTGGATTGCATGGGGAAGCCAAAACCTGATATAAAAGGCATTCTTTTCTCTGAGATGAGGCAGAATAACCTGGAGAAGGTGGTTTCTCTGTTCGTTGAGGCGGTGGGTTGTCCCCATGATCACAGCAAAATCAACCTCACTCTCATTCAATTCTAAAACAATATCATCCAACTTTTCAAGTGTCAGCTTGTCAATCTGCTCCAGGAGGAATATTCCTTCCCTCTGTGTGGAATCCCATAAAAACCCCACCTTTGTCTTTGTAGAAACCTCATATTCTTTCAGGGGGAGGCGGGAATCGTCCAGAAGCTCCTTGAGTTTTGAAAAAAGCCTTGCATCGTCTTCAAAGAACGAACCAACCTGATATTCTGTCGATCTTTTCACAAGAAGGCTGATATCCGCTTCCAGACTTATGTGGAAATGATCTTCAAGGGGCGTGCTTCCCTTCTCCATTGACATATAGGCTCCTTCTTTGTGGAGCCTTTCCAGAATATCCTGAATGTATTGGTAGTTTATGGATGATTCCAGTTCCGTTATCCTGTAAAGGAGCATCTCAGCAATATCCTTCACGACCAATCTCTTCTTTACGGGAGAGATCGCCATGAGAATGAGAACCTTCAAGATCCGGAAAGCGAGATTCACATCCGTTTCATCCTCGAATATATTGTTCATCTCGTCTTCATAATACTTATAAACGATTTCCACAAAAGGATTGAGTTCTACCCTTTCCTTTATCCTGATCCTAAAGTGATCAAATATTCTATCCGGTGTTAAAAGTGAATCATAGGGCATATGAACCATCCCATCCATACCCCTGGCAGGATCCCCAGCAAGCTGATAATGAATGAAGTCAACGACCCCCCTGTGCTGGGAAAAGAGAGGCTTCAGAGTATCAAGAAATGAGACAGTGGCAGGATGAACCGGATAGAGGGAAATAAACCGTTCTTCATTCACTGGGAGATGCGGGAATGATGCCTTCAACAGAGTGTACAGCGCCGAAACAAGCTCCCTCGCATTGTCCTTTATGGTAATGAGTCTTTTTGATATCAATTGTTCGATATGGGTTCCTGTGAGAAAAAGTCTGAGGGGATAACGGTCCTTGATCTTGTTGAATGCCTCCTGTGTGGTCTGACCTGTATCTTCAATGCTCTCCTGGAGAGTGGCCACAATCCACATGGGGAATGAAGGGGCCTTCTCACCCAGATATTGAAGAAACCGAATATCTTCATTAAAGCTTCTGCTGTCAGGTTTAGACCTGAGAAATTCCGACAACTCGTCGATAAATAAGATAATACCTGAGACTCCATCCGCATGTAATCTCTGTTCCAGTCTTCCAAAGAACTCCTTTCTTTCAGGAAAGGTCTCCGTGTCATTAAAGAGAGGAGGGTCATAACTGAAACAGGCTTCAGTAATTGATTTGGAGATGATCTCTTCCAGACGATTATGACTGCTGTATTCCACCAGAGAGATCTCGACAGTCAGATACTCCTTATGAGACAGGCTTTCGTACACTTGTATCAAGTCAGGTTCCTGGACAAGGAGTGGCTGCCACGCTTCCGTATTGTTGAGAATGAGGCTCATCACCGTGAGAAAATGAGACTTGCCCGACCCAAAATTTCCCTCCAGAAAAACACCCACTCCCTCACCGTCATCTATCATCTGTAAAATAGCCTTCAAATGCGAGTAGACTTCCGAGGTGAGGATAAAATCTTCAGTGAGTCTTTCTCGCAAGCTCTGATCTCGGATATCAGAGAGTTGAATTACAGTCTTCACCTGGGGGATGTCTATGATGTCTTGCAACAATTCCATTACTCTTCCCCCTCATTTATTTGCTTTTCCAACTTTTTCATCAGCCCCCACAGAGATTTTTCCTGAGGGTGTCTCTCCATGGCCCTCTTGAGAATCTTCCTGAACTCCTCCCACTGCTTTCCTTTCTTCACTGCAGCCATAAGGGATGACTTTACATAGACGTCCTTCGGGTTCCCTATGAATGGGCCTGAAAGGGTCTCCACCGCCTCTTTGAACATCTGAAGTTTTGCATAACAAAATCCAAGGTGTGTGAGAATGAAATTGTTTTCAGGAGAAAGGGCCAGGGCATTTTGAAACTCGGCTATGGCTTCTTCATACTTTCCTGCTCTTTTCAGGTTCAACCCAAGCTCTGAGTGAAGATGAGGATTCTTGGCTGCCTTTGAGACCTTGAGGATTCCTTTGATCTCCCTGGAGATATCAGCTGGCTCTCTGTCCATGGATTTCAACCTCAAAAGCTCTTTGTAAGCGAAATCATCATCAGGGTGCATAGCGTATATCTTTTCGTAAATCTCTGCAGCCTTCTTGTATGCACCCTCCTTTGCCAGTAGCTGGGCCTTGTACTTCAAGACTACATGATTGTCAGGGTTTCCTATCAATTCTTCTCGTATCAGGTCTTTGGCATCGTCAAACCTCTCCAGATCGATCAGCGTTCTGATCATCCTGGACAGAACGTAACTCGTTCTTTTCATTTGAGCTGCTGTTTCAAAATGTTCAAGCGCTTTGTCATACGATTTTTCTTCCAGAGAGATGTTTCCGAGAACAATATACCCTTCCTGATTGTCTGGCGTCTTTTCCAGTGCATCCATTGCCAGGGTCTTTGCTTCTTCCAGATTTCCATTCAAACGCAAACAGTCTGCAGACTCTATCATAAGAAGGGGCTCATGTGGAAAATCGTTCATGACATTTGTCAATTCTTCCATGGCTTGCATCAGCTTCTTTTTGCCCTTCAGGTCTCTCACTCTTCTCAGTTTTGTCTGAATGTATTCGTAATCCTCTCGTATCATACGACCATCACTACCATCTCTCTTGAGAAATGTCAAGGATACTCATGAGTTACAGTAAGGTTAAATTGCCACTGTCAAAAAAGTGATGAAGGTCCATCCCTTGAAAAACTATGAATCAAGTGAGTTAGAGTCACTTAAATTTAAAGTGCGTAAGGGTGAGTGTAAAGTCAATGATTGCCAAATTGCAACTTTTTTGATACCTTTATCAATAAGATCTCTTTTCCTTATACCTCAGTTGTAGTAAAGAGAAACCATTCTTAATCTTGGAGTAAGCGATGCAAGAGATGATAAAACTCGCCATACATGCTGCACAAGAGGCCGGAAAAATACTCAAAGAGAACTTTGGTGGATCTGTAGATATTGAGTATAAGGGCGAGATCAATCTGGTTACTGATGTTGACATGATGTCAGAAAAGAGGATCATCGAAATCATAAAGGGAAAGTATCCTGATCATCACATCCTGACAGAGGAGAGTGAAGGTCAAAAAGGCTCATCCTCATACAGATGGATTGTAGATCCACTTGATGGAACAACCAATT
>JAXHSZ010000178.1:0-4007 GCA_034190725.1 Thermodesulfobacteriota bacterium | reverse complement strand
CAATGCTGCAACCGAACAAGCTGAACGGGGATTATCCGAGATGGCTGCAAATAAGACGGCAATAAGCAGTCTAACCAACTGGCCTTGGATTAGTGCCATCTTGAAAGCTTAATGGAATTAGGAGGACAAGGGAGCAAGCTTGCATATTTGACAAAACACAATGGAAACAATTCGAAACCATCGACGCATCAGTTTTAATATATATGTCCAATTTTGACACAATGTAATTCGCTAAGTGCTCTAATTCGTAAATATGGTCACGTATTTTTGGTCAGAGTTCCGGTCGTTGATCCCACGGATTCGGGGAACCATAAAGTGACTGAAGTTTGAAGTGCCTAAAGTGAACTCAAGTTAGTGCCCATCCATAAATGGCTATTTTCCGCAATCTCTGCGTCGGACTCAGATGTAAGGGCACATTGCAATGTGCCCCTAAATACCCAATGTATTCCTGCGGTTAAAATCTTCATCTTCTTTGACCTTGCAGAAAATATCTCATTTCTGGATGAACACAAGTTAAGGAATACGTTTTCAGTGCATGAGTCATGTATTACGGAACTTCGATTAGAGCAGACTAACATGAAGCAAACAGAGCAAGAATCAGAGTGGATGTTATGAATGAACTGAAAATAGAAGAGTCGTAAAAGTTTAGCTTTGAAATTTTAATTGCCGTTAAAGCTTTACCAGTGGTTTCTGTTTCATAGGGCTAAAATAATACGATTTTTTTAACTTTAGGCACATTAGCTCATTTTAGGCACTTTAAACTTAATACGTAATCGTATTTAAGAATGCGTGTACTAAGGTTGTTGGTAAGCTTTTTTTGGGAGGCTCATCGCCTGGTGAAGTGGGAGTTATATGGTTTCACATAGCTTAGAAAAACTTGGCTTTGGAAAATGGTTCCAGGATAACATTAATCTTGTGGATTTGAATAGGTTTGGTATTGCAAGGGTGATGGCTGTTCATAAAGACAGCTACATTATCAATAATGGTGAGAACGATGTTTGTGCTGAGCTGCTTGGGAAAATGGTATTCAGTGCCACTTCTCCCATTGATTATCCCGCCGTTGGGGATTGGGTCTTTGCAGACTTCTATGATGAAAATACCTTCTCGATAATTCATAATGTATTACCGAGAAAATCATTACTCAAAAGGAAAACACCAGGAAAGAAAATTGATTTTCAATTGATTGCTGCAAACATTGATGTTGCATTTATTGTCCAGTCTCTGGATACTGATTTTAATCTCAGAAGACTTGAACGATATTTAGTGATGGTTAAAGAAAGCAATATCAAGCCTATTGTATTGCTGAGCAAAAGTGATCTCCTCAATAAAGAAAGCATTGGAAAAAGGGTCGAAGAAATCCGGAAGATTATGCCTTCGTCGCATGTACAGCCATTTAGTAACAAAGATGAATCCGGCTTGAAAAACATAAAGGATCTTTTGGCTCCTCGGCAAACATATTGTCTCTTGGGATCTTCAGGTGTTGGTAAAACAACCTTACTCAATAATCTCATCGGCGAATCTATATTTGCAATAAAAACAGTCAGAGAAAGAGATCGTAAAGGCAGGCATGCCACAACATATCGGCAATTGATAAAATTAGATTGCGAAGCAATGTTGATAGACACTCCAGGGATGAGAGAACTCGGTAACTTTTCTGTAGAAACAGGTATTGATGAGACATTTACGGAAATTACAGAGCTATCAGAACAATGTCGATTTAATAATTGTACCCATGTTGATGAAAAAGGTTGTGCCGTTAGAGAGGCAGTTAAGAATGGCCAAGTGTCGGAAAAAAGATATCGAAATTATATAAAAATGAAAAAAGAATCAATTTATAATGAAATGTCCTATTTAGAGAAAAGACAAAAAGACAAGCAGTTTGGAAAATTATGTAAAAATGTGATGAAACACAAGATAAATCGGAGATAACACCTGACAGGGCAAATTTCACGGATGCACATTCCGCTGCGTTCCATTTGCAGCATTCAAGTCACGAAAGAAATATATAATTCGATGATTTTATGATTGAGAAGCGTTCTAAAATCTTAAATGATGAATCATAAGCTATGAAATCAAAGCACCTGTCTCTATGAAAAATCCTGGTATTATTTTCCAAGCAGATCAAGACGATATTCGGAAAATTGAGATTGTGTGAAACCCAGATACCATTTGAACATCTTCAAAAGTTTTTCTGTCGCATAATTCCTGATCCTGTGAACTGTTTCGCTTTATATAATCAAAATAATTTGATGGTCTCTCAACACAGGAAGAATATTCTGATTTGAATGTAAGGATAAATACGTTGGCAATTGAATGATCATGACCGTTAAAGAGAATAAAAGCAGTGTGCAGTGTGACTTCAACGTAGGTTGAATTATTTTTTGCAAGCGCTCTTTTAGATATTGACAAAAAAATAGTATATTTATATACTTTAATTGTAATGGAGATGATAAATACGTCAATGATATCTAAGTATTATCCAAATTAAATTATTTCGCACATTTTTTCGTACATACTCAAAATTGCTGTTGTATTAATAGTGGCAATCCAGACATGGATTTTTCAACAATCTCTGCATTAGACTCACATTCTAGTCCTCCAAATATCCAATTGTTTTTATCCGGTTTAAATCTTCGTCTTTATAAACCTGCAGGCATCCTTCATATGGACACAATAGTATGTTCACAGCTTAGTTGCATTTCTCCGTGTTGCAGATGTCGGAATTAAAAAGAGATAAAACCTGAGCTCTGACATGTGAAACCACAAACCAATTCCATATTTAGGGCAATTTAAATCATTTGAAAAAATGTTTATCGGGATATACATCCTTGAAAATGTAAACTGAGAAATGAAGATTCCCCACATGCAAAAAACATCTTGCCCTTGAATGGATTTAATATCCTGCCAAAGGTACTGTTCTCTGGGAACTTTTTTCAGTTGACATTTTCCAAATCACCGGGTCTTCCTCATGCCAGTCAGGTGGCTCATATGCTTTTGCCCTACAAGCACACCCATCACCCTACTCTGAATTATTCTTCACCCCTTAAACATGATTGTGAGTTTACACTTCTGTGCAAACCATCTGATGTGAATCAATCCGAACTCACTGAAGGGTTGGCTTCACTCTCGTTCGCTTCGAATCGTTTTTTACTCCATATTCGGCAACCTATAACTTTCGTGACGGAAAGAATCGCTCAATTACAGATAAAATAAGGAGGATAAAATGGCTTTGAAAAGTAATATACCGGAATTGGTGAAGAAGCATGAAAACTCAATTTTACAGAATTGGATAAAAGAACAACTTTCCGCCTTCACATTGAGACCCGAACTCATGTCAGAAACCGAAATAAAGAATCAGTCAAAGGAATTTTTAGCGGCCTTCCAGATGGCGATTCAAAGCGAAGAATTCGACGACATTACCGGCACGAGTTGGAACCGGGTGTGTACCTTACTCGAAGGCATCTCCAGGTCACGAGCTATTCAGGGATTTTCCCCCTCCGAAACCGCGACTTTTATCTTGTCTCTCAAACAGCCGATCTTCATCCTTCTCCAGAAAGAATTCGAAGACGACCCCAAGACACTGACATCGCAACTCTGGCTGGTCACCACCCTGATTGACAAGCTGGGCCTGTTTACCTGTGAAGCATTCATCAGAAACAAAGAAGAGATCATCGAGCGACAGCAGGAGGAGATGCTGGAACTTTCTACACCGGTTGTCAAACTGTGGGACCAGGTCGTTGCCGTTCCACTCATCGGGACCCTCGACAGCTCACGCACACAGGTGGTTATGGAGAGTCTGCTTCAGGAGATCGTCAACACATCTTCTTCAGTTGCAATCATAGACATCACTGGCGTGCCAACAGTGGACACCCTTGTTGCACAACACCTCATTAAGACTGTCTCTGCCGCGCGGCTCATGGGCGCTGACTGTATCATCAGCGGCATACGGCCCCAGATCGCTCAGACCATGGTGCATCTTGGTGTATCGTTTGCCGATATAATCACCA
>JAXHSZ010000177.1:0-5243 GCA_034190725.1 Thermodesulfobacteriota bacterium | reverse complement strand
GTGTGCGTCAACCACCATGTCCTCTTCGGCCACATCCTTGGCCAGCCACTGATGCGCGCCGGCTGGGCTTTTAACCAGTTCCCACTCGTATTTGAACATCACGTTCAGATAGCCCATGTCCCACTGGGTCGGGTTCGGCTTCCAGGCGCCCTCGATACCGCTGCCGATCGCATCGCCGCCCTTGCCGCTGCCGAAGCTGCTCTTCCAGCCGAGGCCCTGCTCCTCGATGCCGGCGGCTTCAGGTTCCGGACCGACAAGCGCCGCATCGCCTGCACCATGACACTTACCGAACGTGTGCCCCCCAGCAACGAGTGCGACAGTCTCTTCGTCGTTCATGGCCATACGGGCGAAGGTCTCTCGAACGTCATGGCCGGAGGCGACCGGATCCGGGTTGCCGTTCGGTCCTTCCGGGTTCACGTAAATCAGGCCCATCTGCACGGCAGCAAGGGGATTCTCTAGTTCTCGATCACCGGAGTATCGCTTGTCATCAAGCCACTCGCTTTCGGTTCCCCAATAAATGTCCTCTTCCGGCTCCCAAACGTCCTCACGCCCGCCAGCAAAGCCGAAGGTCTTTAACCCCATCGACTCGATGGCGCAGTTGCCGGCCAGGATCATGAGATCAGCCCAAGAGATTTTCTTGCCGTATTTCTGTTTGATCGGCCAGAGCAGACGGCGCGCCTTATCGAGGTTGACGTTGTCCGGCCAGCTGTTAAGGGGGGCAAAGCGCTGGGTGCCGGACCCCGCACCCCCGCGGCCGTCGCCCATGCGATATGTGCCTGCGCTGTGCCACGCCATCCGGATGAAGAGCGGCCCGTAGTGACCGTAATCGGCCGGCCACCAGTCCTGCGAGTCGGTCATCAACGCAGAGAGGTCCTTCTTCAGGGCCTCCAGGTCGAGTTTCTTGAATTCCTCAGCGTAGTTGAACTCCTCGCCCATCGGATTGCTCAACTGAGAGTTTTGATGAAGAACCTTGAGGTTCAACTGGTTCGGCCACCAATCCAGGTTCGATGTGCCTCTGCCTACAGTGGATTTGTCTGCTTCACCCGTTACCGGGCATTTGCTATCTTCATTCATCTCCGTTCTCCTTTCCTTTCAGATTTGGTTTTATATAACGTAAAGCTCAATACCGAGTTTGCGAGGTCGGCTGAAGCAACATGTTCGCCGAAGAATCTTTCTTCGAATCCATCCAATCAGGTAGAGGGGAATTTGTTGATATCACATCCTTCAGCATGACTTCACCTCTCTTATCGCAAAGGTTTCATTTTAATGGAAGTCTGATTATTTTCACTGATTCCCAATTTTTCAAAAGTTCTTCCTTATGCTGAGCAGCTCATCAATGACAAGACTCAACGCCCTTGAAGAAATCTGCTCTTCAATAATCCGCAGTGATTCTGTCTTTCTTGCAACTTTCTCCACGGCATAACGTGCATGGAAATGAGGTGGGTGTGATCATCAAAACATGGCGATAATTATACCATAAAATAGACTGATTTCAGGCATGTTTAATTCCATTAAAGTTTATTGTTTATTCACGGCGAACGGATAGGGTCTTCTTTATCGACCAGCTAAGTATTGAGTTATTGAGGTTTGAGTCATGCAAATATCTGATTTTTAGGAGAAATCGTTTGATTAGGAGTGGATTTATGGATAAGGCCCAGTTGGACCGAGTTCCTTTGACATTAGCCTATCAATATCTATGTGGATTGTAAAGGAAATTCCTGTTTATAGGATTAAATAACTCCGCTTCAGCCGGTTGAATGGATGGGTGAGTTGGAAAGCTTGTTGTGATATACATATACTCCTGACTGACACGCAAAACTGAAACTGTTACCTTCTGTAGAGGACTGTTGTTCTTTTGTGCAAAGAAACGAGCTTATTAATAATCCCGTTGTGCAACCGAAACTTCAGCTCCAAAATAACTCAGTATGAAGTTGTGGTGAAACCAGGTGGGGACTTCTCCCCCGCCGATATAAGAATTATAGCCAGACCATTCGTACTTATCGGGGATTTCAACCAATTTTGCTCGAACCGGATTAAGGTAAGAATAAACGTATTGTATATTTCAGTTGATGTTTAAAGGTATTCAAGGAACTTTTGCCTGTCGGGAATGTTTTTATAACCTGATTTGAGCGATTCTTTCCTACTGCGAGGCTGTTTCTCACCGAATATAAAGGATAACAGAGTAGAAATTACTGATATTTTCTGACCTGTGCGGCTAAATTATTTATTTTTCATGACATTTCAAAAAAATACTTCATTTCTGGATGGAGTAGACTGAAGGTGCATATCTTGTCTTCATTGGCAAATACAGCGTAATGAGTATTGTCAGATGGTGAGATAAAAAGGGGGAACTTCCGATTTGCTCAATTTGTAGGCCCAAATATATGGCATACATCTTGCTAGCGCAATAATAACAGCTCTTTTATTAGAGTCTCATTCCAAATTTCAAATATGAGGGAATTCATGAAAAAATTGTTGTTTCTCCCACTTATGTTTTTTATCCTGTCATTCTCTGGAATTTCCATGGCTCAGCCCGAAACTATCACGATTCATTGGAACATAGTCGATACAAGCAACATCCAGGGGTATAAGATATATTATGCATATGACAGTGGCATGACGAATCAACAACTCATCGGACAAACAAATGACCCATACGCGACCCAATTAACATGCACGGATGTAGATATAGTATATTATCCGGTTTATTTCACAGTTGAATCAATAATGGCAAACGGCGATCAATTGGCTTCTTCACCACTGGAAGTACGAAAGCCCGATCCTCCCCAAAACTTGAGAATCGTTGATCTTTGAACGAGGTCACCCCCTTTCACATGAATGAAAGACCGTACATAGTCAGGGATTTCGACCGATAATGCAATAAAAATTAAATCATAAATATTATTATTCCAGACGAGCGGTACACTGATGAAAGAGAACCGTCCATAGAGAGGTCTTGAAAAAAAAGACTACTCAAAGATAGATGAAAAAATCGGTATGCATGGCAATTACACGTGGAATGCCTGGACATTGTATCAAAGACACAGCCAGCCACTGAAATTGCATGATCATAAAAGATTCAATAGGAGACCGAAATGAAATTATTGCAACTTCCCTTTCAAATACTGCACTGTCTTTTAATTGGTTTATTTTCCTGGGAACAACGGACATACCTACAATTCCTTTTTTGTTGTGCGTGGATTCTTTCCACTCCTTTAATCACTCAGGCAATCGATGTGACGTTAACAGTACATGAAAGAGCAGACATCACAAGGAACAATGAGCCCGTGGTATGCGGAGTCCCTTTAGCCAGTACAGACAACATTACTTCAACCGCGAACCTTGGGATATTCAGTTCTAATGAATTGCCCGCACAATTCAGAGTGTTGTCTCGATATGGCGGACTCCCTTCCGACACAGACAAGCCGATACGCATGTTGTTGTGTGATGTACAGGTTAATTTACCTGCTTCCGATTCCCTCACATTGTACTTGAAAGATACTGGCAGCGGCACAGCCACTGGATCAAACATTGCCTCCGAGACGAACGATCATGTAATCCTGTCCACTGATTCTATGACGGTGAAAATAAGAAGAACTGGTTATTTCAACATGTTTGACGAAGTGTGGATCGATACGACAGGCGACGGAAATGCCGATTCCCAGGTTGTCAGCTCAAATTCAACTGACGGCATTCTTGTTCATGCAAATGGGAAAACCTATTCCAGCAGCAACGCCGCGCCAACCAGTATTACCATTGAGGAGAATGGACCTTTGCGGGCTGTTGTAAAGGTCAGGGGATATTATGCTGATAGCTCCGGCAATTTCTTGGTACCATCTCAGGGCGATGTGGGATTGGAGTATATGGTACGAATAGTCGCTTAAAAAAAAAATCCTTCGTAAGGATCTTTCATACAATGATGTCAGAGAATTTCGGATGGGCAACATCATCGTCTTTTCCTGCCCATAATGTGGATATAGACTGGGCGAAAATTATGACAACCATAAATCTCAACTCTTCAAAGACAGTTCAGTTCCAACAATACTCCGATTCTTTTTCTACTGGTAATTATGAATTGTTACAGGAACATATGGAAAACCAACAGGATGAAAGCGGAAATTTCCAATTCACCATAACAAAGGACGGCTCCACCGTACAAACCGGTACTCGTTATGACAGTTTTGCAGACCTTCGCGACAGTTCAAAGGGATTGATGGTCGCATCACAATGGTTTTGGCAGAATTGCCCAAAAGGAATAGCAGTATCCGATAATACGATGAATTTCTTTTTGTGGCCTGATATGTCAACCGACCACGTCTTTATTGGCAGCCATTATAAAACACATGAAATGATTTACAACTTTCATGGTACTATTTCTGGATCTTATGATTTTTCCACAGAAATGTCTTCCTTAAAGAAGCGGCCTATACTATTGGCCTCTGATACATATTATGCTTCAACGAATTTTATTGATTTTATACCACTGGCTCAGGTCTCAACCGATTACACTTTTACCGGTGGAGAAAAATTGCAGACCGCTATCGATGCTTGGAATGCATCGATCAGAGCCAAATTTAACAGCAGTTATTCAACGAGTTCCAATTACAAATATTCCTTTTTTGACCTGAGAGAAGCGCGCCCTTTTACTTGGTCCTCTGGAGTCTTTTCGGGACAACGCATCAACTGGTATGGTTGGTTGGACTTCGGAGATTTTCCAAGGGAAGGCAATTATGGTTTTCCTGCAATTCATTATAATTGGACATACATCGCCCTTATTCACGGCATTCGATTCGGAGATTATGATATGCTTGAAATCGGGGATCAGATGGCCAGGCACAAAGCGGATATAGACATCATTCATGATCCGAACGGGGTCGATTCTTCACCAGGTTTTAGTGAAGATTGGTACAGGGGAGGGCATCGATATGAGCATGATGCCCATTACCAACTAGGAAATTGGAAACATACCATATCAGAACATTTTGATCCTCACACAGGTGCCCACTCATGGATAAAAGGCTTAATACTGCAATATCTTCTCACAGGTGAAAATTACTACTTTGAAGTACTACAGCAGGTCGGAGATCATTGGAAACATAATTTTGACGAAAATACAAAGAGTGGGCGAGACTGTGGAGCCGGTCCCTGTTGGGATGTCGGAGAAACAAGACAAGTGACAAGAGTGATAAACATGGTCACCGATTTTTGGAAATTGTTCGGAGACACCTCTTACCTCACTCTTG
>JAXHSZ010000176.1:0-21303 GCA_034190725.1 Thermodesulfobacteriota bacterium | reverse complement strand
CCTCTGGATGGGGACGCTGCCAGGCAGCCGCATTCACTATGGACTCATTTACGGCCTAATTGCCTGCGTCATCGCCTTTCTGTTGATCCAGCGGACAACTTTTGGGTTTGCCGCACGTACGGCTGGAGGCAACATTCGCGCGGCGAGAATTGCCGGGTTGCCGGTCGGCAAGCTAACGCTGGCAGTCTGTTTTCTTGGGGGGTCCTGTGCGGGTTTGGCTGGCATGATCGAAGTCGCGGCGGTGCAAAAGCGGATCAATGAGTCACTCGTATCCAACTATGGCTACGCGGGTATTTTGGTAGCTTTTGTCTCGCGGCACAATCCGTTAGCCACCATTTTGGTGGCGATTTCTCCGTTGCATGGGACGGATATCTCTTTGACTGTGATTTTCATCTGGCTCGCGGGCTTCATATGGGTGGGAGGAAAGTCCATGTGACGGAGATGACCGGACCGCCTGAAGCGGGGAGCCCTATTGCTACGGCTGACTACTGCTATACATGTACTGCAGGGGCAGGATTCACATGAGCCGGGGCTATTGTGACCTGAGTTCAGGTCAAACTTCAATATGTTGAGTTATTTTACGCAAATCCTCAGGAGAAACAGAAAATGGAAAAAGTGGCGGAAACATCGACGAAAAGTGGGAAGAGAGGCCTACTAAGGATTATAATCCTTGTGGTGTTTATTGCAGGGGCTATTTACACAGTCCGCTTCACACCCGTCAAAGGGTATTTCACAGTGGAAACTTTGGGTGGACTTCTTGATTCAGTGGGTTTTTGGGGGCCTTTAACCTTTATGGTGATATATGCCGTCGGTGTATGCCTCTTTGTGCCGGGCACTCTTATAACAGGTATAGGCGCAGCCATATTCGGGGCATATTGGGGATTCCTTTACGTATGGGTCGGTGCTATGCTGGGCTCCAGCGCCGCCTTTCTCATAGGACGTACCTTGGGAAGAGAATTTGCCGCATCCCTTATCGGGGATAGACTGAAAAAGTACGACGACGCTATTGAGAGGAATGGATTCGCCACTGTGCTCTATCTTCGGCTTGTTTATTTTCCCTTCACACCAATGAACTTCGGCATGGGGCTGACTAAAGTTCGTTTCTGGGATTATTTTTCCGGCACCGGTCTGGGCATCATCGTCGGAACTTTTATCTTTACATTCTTCATAGGGACAATCAAAGAAGTTTGGGCATCCGGTGAATGGGCCCAACTCCTCTCATTTAAGATCTTCTTCTCCATAGGCCTTTTTGTATTTTCATTCTTTATTCCGAAGATAATAAAGACGATCAGAGGGGAGGATTGAGAAATTTTAAAAATAAAGTGCATTTGAAGACCTATGGGAGCAGCAAGCGCTATTATAGCTTTTCATATATTAAATTTCACAAGATCAGAGGAGGAATCCGAATAAGTCGAACTTTTAATATATCGTAGAGGATTCCGACCGAGAACGCAGTGAAATTTAATATATGGGGATCTATAGAAGCAAGATAATTGTTGCAAGTCACATCAATCATCTGGCGGAAAAGGGTGCGGAAATATTCCATGGTGCTGCGTTGGATAGCACCATGAGACAAAGCTGTTTTGCCGTGGCCCTTTCAGGTGGCTCCTCTCCAAGGCTCATGTACAGGACACTCTCAAAAGAGCCCTATTTGTCCGGAATTCCTTGGCAAAAAATTCACATATTCTGGGTGGATGAGCGGTGTGTTCCTGTGAGCAATACGGCGAGCAATTATAGTGCAGTTAAAAAAGACCTTCTGAATACCGTTCCAATTCCGTTGAATCATATCCATCCTATGCCCGGCGAAGCTCCTCCTGAGAAGGGAGCCTTACAATACCAACATGAGCTCATGAACTTCTTTCAACTGGAAAACGGCCAATTCCCGGTTTTCGATCTGATCTTCCTCGGTATGGGAGCAGATGGACACACAGCTTCCTTGTTCCCGGGACATGAGGTCTTGGAGGAGAAAGAACAGATGATTGTTACCGTTAAAGGGGGCGATCCATACGTCAACCGCCTGACCATGACATTCCCTGTATTGAATCATGCGAGAAATGTCGTCTTTCTTGTTTCAGGGAGAGAAAAGGCTGAAACCGTGAAAACCATATTTGAAAAGAAGCACGCCGTATTACCAGCCGGTAGAGTCAAGCCTGAGAAGGGAGAGCTGATCTGGCTCTTGGACAGTGAAGCGGCTTCTCTGCTGGCGGAATCTCATTGAGAATATTTTATGATGAAAAGAGACTGTACTCAATCACAAGAGGATCAGTCACTCCTTAAACGAAAGGCGGCAAAATTCGCGGTTGATTTTGTTGAATCAGGTATGGTTTTAGGACTGGGAAGCGGCAGTACGGCCCGGTTCGCCATAGAACTCATCGGAGATCGATTAAAGACCGGAGACTTGAAAGACATAATCGCCATACCAAGCTCCGTTCAGACGGAAAAACTTGCAACGGTCTTTAGAATTCCTCTGATCTCGTTTGACCTGTTTTCTGAAATTGACCTCACTATAGACGGTGCCGACGAAGTTGATCCCCAGTTAGACCTTATCAAAGGAAGGGGAGGTGCACTACTCCGGGAGAAGGTCATTGCCCAGGTCAGTCAACGGAATACGATCATCGTGGATGAAACCAAGCTTTCTCCTCAGCTGGGAATCCTCCAACCGGTTCCGGTGGAAGTCATCCCATTTGCCCAACATTTGGAAATGGATTACCTGACTTCGTTGGATGCGGAAGTCACGTTACGAGAGAAGAACGACGGGGAACCTTTTTTTACAGATGAAGGAAATTATATTCTCGATTCTGATTTCGGACCGATCGAAGACCCTGGAAAACTGGCATCCCTATTAGAGCGACGAGCCGGTATCGTGGAACATGGTCTCTTTCTCAATCTTGCAACGGATGTAATCGTTGCAGGGAAAGACGGTATCCGTCATTTGAAGCGAGAGGTTTCCATATAAAATAACCAAAAATATTTATGACAAATCATTTTGTCTGATTTATTATGAAAATCATTTTATTTTTTCCCATCAGCAATGGATAATTCATTATACTGGAATTGGCAGCTATTTGAAAGCAATGGACTTTTTATAAGAGAAAGGAGGAATTATGGAATTCAAGGATGTAATGAACAATAGACGAGCAGTGAACTTTTTCGACCCCCAAAAACCAGTTTCTGACGATCTTTTAAAAGAGCTGATTGAGTTGGCTGGGAAAGCACCATCGGGATTCAACCTTCAACCGTGGAGTGTTATCATACTCAAAGACCCTGAGGAAAAGATGCGCCTGAGAAAAATTGCCTGGGACCAGCCCAAGGTGAGTGAAGCCCCGGTAGTCTTTATTGTGCTTGCAGACCGGGATGGATGGAAAAAAGGGCACCCGTTCTTTGAGAAAAATTTTAAGGAAATGGTAAAGACCGGCACAATGGCTGAAGACAGATACGAATGGTTTACAGGTGCCTGTCAGAGTCTTTACGGTGAAAGTGAAGAAAAACAGCAGGCCTTTGCATGTAAAAACACCGGTTTTTTTGCTATGTCCCTCATGTTGGCAGCAAAGAATTTAGGACTTGATACTCATCCCATGGACGGTTTCGACCATGAAGGTGTCCGAAAAGAATTCCACATACCTGAAAATTTCTGGATTCCACTCCTTTTGGCAGTGGGTTATTTTGATGGAACAAAAGAACTTCATCCACCAAAATGGAGAAAGACCTTCGATGAGATTGTTATGAGATTTGAATGATTACGACTTGTGCGGTGAGTCAAGTTCACCGCACAGTTTGAAATATTGAAAGGTTAATTGTCACCCTATTGTTACATAAACTCTCATCTCCATGTATAAGGAGAGTGTATGAGAAACAGATGATATGGTAAAATATGTAGGCATCAATCACTTGGCTATGGCCACAAAAGACATGGATACAACCATACGTTTCTGGAGGGACTTGCTTGGTATGCGCTTGGTAGCAGGGCTTGGGAAACCTGGCTACAGGCAATACGTTTTTGAGATATCTGATCATGATCTGATCACTTTTTTTGAGTGGCCGGACGTGGATAACATGATCGAAAAGGATCACGGCGTCCCCGTAAAAGGTCCTTTTGCTTTCGATCATGTCTCTTTTGAAGTGGAAACCGAAGAGGACCTGTGGGATTTAAAAAACAGATTGGAGACCGCTGATATATGGGTCTCGGAAGTCATCAATCATGGATTCATTCATTCAATATACTCATTTGATCCAAACAATATACCCATAGAGTTCAGTGTTCCTGTACCCGGTGTGGATATCAGAAAACACCCGAGAATGAAAGATGAAAAACCGACAGCTGCGACACAGGAGGGGTCTGAACCGCAAACAGATCATTGGCCCAAGTTTTCAAAACCAATCCCTCTAGAGGAAAGGATCGTATATCCCGGAGATGGAATGGCACTGATGGGAGAGAGTGATGAATGACTTCTCAAGGAGGATAAATTTTCAACAATGTCACTGAGGCAATCCTCAACACATATCCATTTAAACGTATTGGATTTTTGAGACTATTGAAGAATTGTCTGTTGTTTTCGTCTGCAGGAGACCATGAATGATCATACGATGCTATGGCGCAAGGGGATCGATACCCGTTTCCGGTGAAGAGTATAACAAATTCGGCGGGGATACAACATGTCTTGAGGTGCGAACGAAGAGGGATGAAATCATTATTGTTGATGCAGGATCAGGAATCAGAAGACTTGGACAAAAACTGCTCAAGGAAAAGCGGATGGAATATAATTTTATCTTCACACACTCTCATTGGGACCATATCATGGGATTTCCCTTTTTCAGGCCATTATATGATAAAGAAGTCACAGTCAATATCATGGGATGTCCCACTGCACAGGGGAACTTGAAAACACTTCTGTCCAGAGCAATGAGTAAGCCTTTTTTTCCTGTTCCGTTTGAAGAACTGAAGGCAAAGATAAATTTTACAGATGTGGCCTGTGGGAAAAGCTTTTACGTGGACTCTGTTGAAATATTTTTTATCAATCTGAGTCATCCCAATGGAGGAATGGGATATAGGTTCGAGGAAGACGGTAAATCCTTTGTTTTCCTGACGGACAACGAGCTTGGATTCAAACACAGAAACGGCAGAGATTTTAAAGAATATGCGGAGTTTGCCAGGGATGCTGATATTCTTGTCCATGATGCAGAGTACACTCCTGAAGAGTACAAGGTGACCAGATCATGGGGTCATTCAACATACATTGATGCTGTTCATCTGGCGATGACAGCAGAGGTGAAACGTTTCGGGCTTTTTCATCACAATCAGGATCGAAACGATGCGGATCAGGAGAGACTCGTCCATAAGAGCAGGAATATCATAGAAAGTAAGAGCGTTGAAATGAAATGCTTTGCTTTGACTCAGACAACTGAATTGATATTATAGCATATCTATGCTTGAAAAAGATGCGAAAGCAAAGAATCCCCGACTTCTGCAGGGGATTCTTTGTCATTTATAAAAACAGTTCATTGCTTGTTATAGACCTGGTTCTATTCCTAACATTTTGCGTATTTCCTTTTCAGATTCATCAGACCATGTTTCTTTCCAACTTCCCTTTCTCCATACCTCGATCTTTGTGGCAGTTATGGATTTGAACATGGGATTTTTCTCACCAGTGACTCGCACTTTTTCTGCAATATGCCTTCCAAGGACAATGCGATCCACGTTTGGGATGAAATAGAAGTCTTTGTTATCAGTATAAAGAACAAAAACCCTTTCCACCGCAGCCACCGGATCTTCCTTACCGATAGGGCATACTTTACCTTGAGTTACACAATTATATCCCTGAATGGTGCCTTCCATCTGTGCACCGAAGGCAAAAACGGGGACTAAGACGAGTGCAAAGACGATAAGTGCTAAAGTTTTTTTCATTTTTTCTCCTCCTTTGTTTTCATTATTCCATATTTATATTGAAACTAAAATCTGTAAGACTCAGGTAGTCTGTATTTCACCTCCTTTCTTTACTTTTTTATTTCACAGGTTTGACAAAATCTCATGAGTCTTTCAAAAAATGATCTCTTAATAACAGTCTTAATACAGTGATAGTTTTTAAAAACTGTCTAAAAAATCTCTCGATAAATATATATTGAGTTTTTATGGTTAATCGCTCCTTGTTTCGCAGAGAAAAAACATTGGCTGTTTGAGACAATAGCTTGAGTTCATAGGTTTCTACGCATCGAATTGAGAACAATTAGAAAAAATCAACTCAAGTGAGAAAAGGGGTCTTCAATCAGCTCTTAACAAGATCATCCAACAATGAATGTAGTATTAAAAATATACTGCTTAATAAGTAGCGGATACTATCATCACATATTTATGTTGTCAACAATTTTTATGAAAAAATATTGCAGATATTGCACTTTCCAAACGGTTTACGGTTTTCATTTTACATTTTATAAAGTTTGATCGTATAAAAATGATTCATTTGTTGCATGTATATCATATTTTACACAAACGATTATCAACTCTCCATATATTGTTTACAAACCAAATACTTTTTCACTCCATATATATACATGGATTTTCCTTGACGGCTCATCCTTCATCTCGTATACTGCATCAAAGAGGATCGACTATCCTTGTCATTCTGCTTATTCTATAAGGAGGCAAATTCAATGAAAAAGGTTTACGTTTCTCTTCTTTTTTTGAGTTTTCTCTGTATGATCGGTGGTTGCGGTCAAGGAAAAGAGGCAGCAACAATACAAACAAAACCTCAGCCAAATATAGGAGATGACGCAATAGATTTCACTCTAAAAAACCAGGACCAGCTCAGTGTTTCTCTCAGTGACTTTCGAGGAGAGAAGGATGTTATTCTGGTCTTTTATCCCCTGGATTTCACACCGGTGTGAATCGGGGAGCTCTCTGAATACCGGGATATGTATCAAAGGTTAAGAGAGCTGAATACCGAGGTTCTCGGTATAAGTGTCGACAGCTTCGCATCGCACAAAAAATTCCACGATGAATTGAAGTTACCATTCGACCTCCTGTCGGATTGGGACAGGAAAGTCACTCAAGAATACGGTGTCTTCAATTTTAAAGAGGGTGTTGCCAATAGAGTCAGTTTTCTTATTGATAAAAAAGGTATTATACGTTTCAAACAGGAGGCAACCCTGATCAAACCTCGTAATATCAAAGAAATGATAAGAAGTGTGGAGGAAGTTCATGCCGAATAGAATCAAGGGATTAAAACTTTTCATATCAATGCTCTGTTTTTCCCTTTTGCTGATGAGTGCTGCTTTGTCTTATTCAGAGCCCCCCCCTGATTCGGTGAAAAGTGAACTGAAATTCGTGGAATTTTATCATCCATACTGACCCATCTGCCAGCAAATGGAACCTATAGTTGATAGGGTTAAGAAGAAGTTTCAGCCACACCTTCGCGAATTTCAAATCCTGGATGTTCGTTCCGATGAGGGGGAAGAAAAAGTAGAAAAGTACGGTATCGCCTATACACCTACTTTTGTGATTCTGGACAAAGATGACAAAGAAATAGATCGCATGATTGGAAAAGTTGAGCAGAAAATCCTTGAGAAATTCATTGAAGGGAATATAAAAAAAGCTGCAAAATAAGATGAAACATGATCATTGAGATGGTTGTACATTCCATGAACTGTAATGGTCTATGCCCGACCAGAGGAGGGTATGAATGCATTTATTCATAATGCCCCTTCAATTCGATCAATTACCCTTCCCATTGAATAATTTTAAAAACCGTACCTTAATCCCGCATATACGTTGCTGTTTTTTTCAAATTGACCGAAAAAGGTAAAGTCTTCCTCTCCCACAAACAAGTTCCCACCCCCTTCTATTACCCAGTTGTCATCAATTTTATACTGAATCAATGGTCGAAGATATGCGTCCTGATCCGATGGTGAATAAAAGGTAAACAGGGAAAGTTTCAGGTTTTGATTCATAAGAAGCTTGGTGAGACGAACTGTGAACACATGCCGCAATTCATCCCCTGTCACTGTACCTTCAGGAAGATGATCCAGATAGGAATCATAGTCAAGCATATACTCCACATAGTACTGCACTCCCAGAGTGAAATTCGTAGCGATCTCCTGTTCATAACCCACGAGGTTTCGAAATTCACTGTTTCTTACATATGGATCATCCCCGTCCTGATCGTCTCTCGTCTCATAGTAGGAAAACTCCAGATTCCCTATGCCTTTCAACAGATTTCCCCTGAAACTCATACCGTACACGGAGAGTTCGGGAAATGTGGCCTTGCCGGAAGTGGGATCAAATCCTGCCGGGCTTTTCCAGAAACCATAATATCCATATGCGGAAATCTCATATCCCCGGATGTTTCTGGATATCCTCACTGCGGTCTCGCTATCCTGCAACCATTCGTCCTCTTCCACCACATCGACGGTTGCGTCCTGTCCGGCCCGTCTATTGAGCATGCTGTTCCAATAGGAAATCCTCTCTCCTTCGATGAATCGATCAGGGTCGAACCGAGGTGTATACACTATATCCACGTCAACTATTGTGCTGAATATACTTACCTTTATCGCATCGGACGGGGCTTTGAGATATTCCACATCCCGACCGATAAAAAATGACTTCCAGTCTTTGGGAAAAAGATCGTTCAGAAAGAGCATATCCCCCGTACCCCACGTCAGTATCTGTCTTCCGATCTTGATGTCCACTGAATCAAAGGGAGCAAAAAAGGCATTCGCTTCCCTGAGATCCACGAAACCATCGCCGTCCTCCAAACGGACCGTATGGTGATCAAAGACGGGATCGTATAAGAAATCTGTTTTCAGGTTCAACAGGAAGGGGTAGAGGCTCTTCTGGGTTTCCAGTTGAAACCTGGTTTCACCAAGGGAGAAATCCTTTTCATGGGGATCATCCTGTGTCCGTATTCCGCAGCGAATCTCCCAGAAGCCCCCGAGATCCGATAGTATGCCTGTGGAAGTCTGAGGAGAAACATCTTTTGTCCCGGATTTCTCCTCTACACCCAGTCCAAGAGGCAACTCCGGCTCAGCGGATTCTGTCCCATCCTCAAGCCCCACAGGAAGGTCGGGTTCATCCCCTGATCCGTATGCATCTGAAATCAATGTCAAAGATATTACTGCGAGTATCCCTGCACAAATGAGGAAGAAAAAGTTCTTGATTTTCATTTTAAATACTTTCTGGGGGCTCTCCGGAGATATCGTTCCGTGAATATCCCAGTGGGGAGACCCAGGTCGTATTCCACCCTCGAGTATGTCATCATGGTTTCCCCTCCGTCTTTCACATTCTGCATTCTGGACGCTGTCACCGTAGGAAAACCTTGTATTGTCTCCACTTTCAGGGCATCATAGATACGGTACTCTTTTCCGTTTTTGTCGTAAAATACCGTTTTGATGGGGAGAAAAGTCCCTTTGTGGATCCACATGGTAAAATAAGAAAACTCAACCGTCTCCGGATCTTTCGGAGTGTTTTTCAGAACATAGTATGTTTCAGTGACCTCCTCGAGTTCATGAATGTCATCTTGTATGTTTCTGCCGGATACGTCTTCATAAAAAAAGTCCGAGCCGGCAAAACTCGTCCTCTTGTCTGTGGCTGCGATACGCTTCACCAGATCGAGGGCCGGAAGATAAAGCCATCGATCATCGTCCTTTTCCACATGTTTCCAGACCATGAAAACCATCTTGTTGACATCTGCGGGACGGAGAAAATAGACATACAGACGTTGTCCACCTGTATCTTGCTGCCCTGCTTTTTCTTTGTTATCAGATTTTTCCTCATCCATCCGTAGGATAATAAACTGTCGATGCCTCTTGCGTCCCTGATTGTCCGTAATGACCATGGAAACCTCGGCTCGTCCGTCTTTTCCCTGGTAATAGGCCATATGGTTGGTCTTGTTCACTATTTCCTCAATAGAAGGTTGTTTCGCATGCAGACAGAAAGGCATGAACAAGAGAACAAATGTGAAAAAGACATTGATCGAAACATATTGAAACAGCTTCATTTCACCCCTCCATTTGTAATTTTTCAATAAGTTTTACATTTTTCTCTTCGAGATACAAAACCACAACCAAACGCCAGAAGAGGCGTTGCGATTACGCTGATCCAGGTGAGGGTAGTCCACCCTACTCCGATGTACTGATACAGATTAATTGCGATCAATAGGACAGCGGCGACGGTCGAGCCGAGGCAGAGGGCACAATTGCATGAAAACCCCATTGCCGGACGAAGAACGAATAATCTCTTTGAGAAGATCCGCATGAGCGACGGTAGAATGATCAGTGTGCCCGCACCGGAGATCACCAGTATGGACGCCAGAAACGCACCGACGGTCTTGTATGGCATTAAAGTGGCCGCCAATAAGGGGAGAAAACCAAAGGCGATAACGATGACGTTTCTTGTGATGGCCCTTGCCGGTTCATCGAATATTACCCTTGAAGTTTCTTGCCACGAACGATATTTCAGATGGAGACTCTGTGAACGGGACAGAAAATGAATGGCAAAGTCGACTGACAGCCCCAGGCTTAAAGATGAGAGCACGGCAACCGGCATGTCGTAATCTTTGCCAAGTATGCCCACTGCTCCATAGATGAGACCGATAGTGACGGTGAGGGGAATCATGGCAAGAAAACCCCATAAAGGAGACCTGAAAAGAATTGTGGTCATGAGAAAAACGATCAGAAAGCTTCCCATAAAGGCCTGCAACATTCCCTTTACCATCTTTTCCTGCCAGACCACATTGATATACGTGAGGCCGAACCAGCTGTGCTGTAACCCTATGGGAGACGGATGATTCCGCATATATTCATCGACTATCTTCACCACCCTGTCCATATCTTTATTGTCGCCGCTTTTCAGTTGAATCCAAAGACTCGTTCTCTTGTAATCAGGGGTGACAAAATGCCATAAATCGTGCGGTCTGTGACTGTTTTGGTACGTCAGGAGAGATTGGGCGATTGCCTTGCGGGATTCCGGCACCCGAAAAGCCTCTTCCTTACCCATAAAGAGTTCCCTGTGAACAGTCTTTACTATATCCGCGAGAGAATTGGATTTGCCCACAACCCCCGACTTGAGAAGCTCCTCTTGGAGACCTTCCATATAGTTGAGAACGGAAGGGTCTTTGAATATCTGACCCATTTGTTTTTCTTCGTCAATGAAGAGAGATGCTTCCTCCCAGGTAAAAGATTCTTCTCCTGTGGTGCCGTCATACTTTTCCGACACAAATTCTTCCAGAAGTTCCAGAAGTTCTTCCTGTGAAGAAACTTTTCCCGTACTTTCCCGAGTGAATCTTTCCAGCTCTTTAAAAACGGTCTGTGCATGGGGATAGTCCGCTTCCAATTGGGAAGACCGGTCCGACAGCCTGGAGAGAAGCTCCTTTGAGTACCCTTTCACATCCTGTTTGGCCTCCATGGGCTGCAATGCCAAGTAAGCCATATACGTTCCGGCGAAGTGTTCATTGAGAACGTGATCCGCAACTCGTATCGGATGAGATCGGGCGAACCATTTTGTAGGATTGTCATTGATTTGTATACGACTGATGCCCCACGCGGCAATGATCACGATCACCAGGGTGAATGCGAGTATTACCTTGGCCCGGTTGAAAGTGAGCCTCTGGGTTGCCTTGAGCATACGGGTCATTGGGGACGGTTTTCTTTCATGATTCTGATGCAAACCGAAGTTCTCAAGGGTCTTTTCGGACAGCAGCATAATATATGCGGGGATAAAGGTAATGGTTGTCAACCAGGCGAGCATGACGCCGATTGCCACAAAGACTCCAAAGACCTGGACCGGAGGGATAGGGGTCAGGGCAAGAGAACCGAAACCTGCAGCAGACGTGGTGGAAGTATAAAGCATGGGCAGAAAAAGCTCCCGCATCACCTCGGACAATGTCTCACGGCGGTTCCCGGTGGCTTGATACCTGTCGAAGAATTCCGAGAGAATGTGGATGGAATCAAGCACCGAGATGGGCATAATGAAGATTGGTATCATTGAACTCATTATATGTACCGTGAACCCTGTTGAGATAAGTAATCCCATAGTGCAGACAACAGACACCAGGGCCACGATCATTGGAGAAACGATCAGAATCAATTTTCGAAAAAAGAAGAGCATCAGAATAAAGATCACCAGCATGGCAAGGGGAGCGGAGACCGCCATCTGGATAAACATCTCCACCCCGAATGTGTCTTCTGCAACGGGAAGCCCGGTGATCAGGTATTGTTCATCTCCTTGAAAGGTTGCGATCTTTTTCTTCAGTTCCGAATAGACCCTGTAACTCAGATCCTTGGATGTCAAGGGAATATAAAGACAAACGGCCTTGCCGTCTTCTGAAATGAGAGTTCCATTTAAGAACGGGATGCGTCTGCTCTTTTCTCTTATTGCCAGAGCTTCCTCTTTATCTTTCGGAGGCCTGTTCATTAACCATTCGAAGGTGACCACACCTAAGCCCCCTGATTCAATATTGTCCACAGTTGACGGAGAAAGGATATCTCGTTCGATCACGCCCATCTCTTTGCCCGGATTTTCAGGATCATCCCACCGCAGACCCTTGATATATTCGGTAAGCTCATGGATCTTTCTTAAGGAATCAGGGTTAAACACCCCATCCGGGTCTTTCTCATTCACTATTCCCAGCACTACCATGTCGGAAAGGGAAAACTCCTTCTTCATCTCATTGTGAAATACCCGAACAGGTTCTCCCTCGCTCAACATATTCTCCGGATCAGTGTCTATCTTAATGAGGGAGATGAACGCACCGAGAATAATCGTCATGAGAATCATTATGACGGCTACTTTTTTTGGATGTTCCATTGAGAAACGTGTCAGGGATAATTCAGATCTCATATCCACCTCCGGTTGTTGATACAAATCAAAGTTCATACTGGATATCGGCATCCATCATATTAACTCAAAGGAAGTTTACCTCATTTGCATTACTCCAGGTTTCGTAACTTCTCAATAACTTCAGAGAATACACTTATGCAGTAGTTCACAGGGGAACGAATGAACGTTCCCCTGTGGGCTACGGCATGTCCCCGGACTTTTTTGAGAAGTTACAGGTTTCATGTGTTGGGTGTCTGGAAAGGCAAAAACCTTATTCAGCCTCCCGTGGCACAGTCTTCTTCTTGGGCGGTTTCAGAAAAAAGGCAAGAACTGCTGCAATAAGAGAAGCGATCCCTGCGATGAGAAAAGCGACAGTATAGCTGCCGGTCTTATCATGGATGAATCCGGCGATCACGGGGGCCTCTGCGCTGCCGAAGATTGACAGACCATGACAGAGGCCTATTAATGAGGCTAAAGAGGCGTTTCCAAAGAAGAAGCTCACCACACCGGGAAGCTGCGGGACTCTGGCACCGTAGAAGAGACCATAAGAGACGACGAACACATAGAGCATCCACGCATTGCGGATCGTTATGAGCCAGAACACGGCCAGACTGGTGAGAAAGCATGACAGAGCGATGCTCTTGGTCCATCCGATTCGTTCTGCGGAGATGCCTCCCAGGAGTCGGCCTGCAATGCTTGTGGCACCGATGAGCCCCAATGCACCGGCTGCAACGCCTTCGGAGATGCCCATGTCTATTGCATGGGGAACAATATGGGTGGCCAGCATATATATCGGGAAGAGACCGAAAATGTACAAGACCACCAACCCCCAGAAACTCTTCGTCTTTATTGCTTCCACAAATCCCCAATCAACATCTGTTGACATGGCTGTCTCGGACTTTGGTAATTGTTTATTGATGGACACCTGCTCCGATCCGGCAGAATCCGGTTCATCCGCACCGTACGGCAGAAGCCCTTTCTCTTTGGGGTCAAGCACCATTACGACCGATACTCCGGTGAGGACCACCCAACTGAGGATCCCCAGGATGATATAGCTCGTCCTCCAACCGTACATTGAGATGAGAGCGTTGATGATCGGGGCGAATATCAAGGCCCCCAAGCCTATCCCCGTGGTAACCACCGCGAGGACCAAGCCTCTTCGTTTTACGAACCATCGTTGTACTACAGACGTGGGCAGGACCCAGGTTGCTCCTGATCCCAGAGCAGCTATTATGTAGAAGAGGTATATTTGAAAGATAGAGTTGACCTGACTGCAGAGGCCGTAACCAAGACCGATAAATACGGAAGACACACCCAGGACCACTCTGGGGCCGTATCGATCTATCAAGCGGCCCAAGAGAATGGAAGAAAAAGCAAATGCCCACAAATTAGCCATGCTCACAGACGAAGTCAGTGCACGGCTCCAGCCGAATTCTTCTAAAAGCGGTTTGAAAAATATACCGAAGGAATAAAATAACCCCCCAATCATTGTGGTGGTAACAAAGGAGGCCCCAAGAATAATCCAGCCGTAGAAGAATTTCTGCTTTTTTTTATTCGGAGGAATAGACAAACTCTGCCCCATTCACCTTTTTCAGTATCGTATTGTGGAAGACCCCGAGAAATCACTTTTCAAAAGACCACATTAAAAGCTTTCCAACTCCTGGGCTGCTCAACGGATAACTAGTGTCCGAACGAAAACTGCCTTTTTCGCCAATCTCTGCGTCAGATAAAAATTTTAATCCTCAAAATATTCAATATATTCCTGCAGTTAAAATTTTAATCTTCCTTGACCTTGATGAAAAATCCTAGTTTTCGTTCAGACACTAACTATGAGAAATCTGACCTATGTAGCGAGATTTGCCCTGACCATTTTTCCCTTCACAAGTAAATCATAGCTTTCTCCTGCACATTCCATGCAGGATTTCTTCCCCTGTTTTATCCTCACATATGGCTCAAACACTGCCTCCCCACATGTGTCACAAATAACTATGGGATGAGTACACTGGCAAATCGGGGCATATTGGGAAAAGTCGATTTCCTTCTTTTCCACCTTGAACATCTTGTTGTCATCTCTTTTCAATTCATTGAAGACAACCTCCTTGAATGCGCCCATCATACGCTCCATCCTCTTCTTTTTCTCTGCTTCGTCTCTTGTATCAATCCTTTCTAGCATATGTTGAGACAAATCAATGATTCTCAAAGGTGTCTCCACTCCTTCAGAAACGGGTATTGTGGCATACCTTCCCCCCAGAAGCGGAGATAATTCCGGATTCCTTTCTGAAAAGCCATCTAAAAAATCAGGACGCAAGGAAACACGAACACCAGAATTATCCTGTTTTACCAGAGTTAATGCAAGCTTTCCAAGGTCTCTCACAACAAAATCGGAATGCCCCAGTGTCAGGCCAAGAGTATACTGAAGCCCGTTACAAAAAGGCCCCGGGCTATCTGAAATAGCCACCATCCTCCCACCCTCTTCCTCCATAAGCTCAAAACCCAACTCCTTGAGTGCTCGAATGCTTGCCCTGACCCCATAGGCAACCTTGTGACAGTAATGACCGTGAAATTCGGATGCTTTTTCAAAGAGTCCCTCAAGATCATTTGACCTGATCATTTGTTGAATATTCTGCCTGGGATTTCCTTGCATCTCTCTCCTCCTCTCCTCAGTGTATTCTATCACTTCCTCTTTGATAAAAGACTGTTCAAAATCTTCCCATTACCAGTTCTCAGGTCTTTTTAAATGCAGGTGTCAGACCCTTAGAACAGAGATCATCAAAATCAATATCGAAAAGTATCGGGATGAAAAACAAAAAAAACCATGAAGTTCTCTCTCCCCGATTTCTATCAGGTCTCAAGCCCTTCATGGCCTCTTTCATGTGCATCTCTTTCGATGAACCTGTATTCAGCAGGATTATTTTTCTCTGTGGATCCTTCGGAATCCTTTTGTTCAGTCTTGTTTCGCCCCACTCTCTTCCATAATAATCTGGTATTATATCGTGACTGATTTACATGTCAAGGACTTTCTAAAGAAAGAATCAAAGCCAATCCATTGTCTGTTTCACCGTATTTCTCATCATGACATCCAAACCAATGTCATTGAAGTGATTCTCTTCAAAAACCTCCTAAAAAACTTGAAACTCAAGACAAGTTTCTTTCATATATAACACTGAAGCAAAGCACCAGGCTCATTTGCTAAACTGTTTCCTTCTCTTTTTTGTTGGCCCGTAATTGAACATCTCATCCATTTTTCAATCTTCTTTCTATATCAACCGGTTATCATAATGAATTCCATTCAATGAACCGTGATAATGCCGTATTTTAAACACAAAAGAGTTCCCCTGTTGGGGCAGAAACAACTTCTCCGCATTTCACAAACAGGATTGATTGGCTAACATATTGATATGCTGTGTGTATTTTCGTTGAAAATACTTTGGTATGGTGTTTGCTACTTGTTCAGTATCATTGCAAAGTGAACAACACAAATGTTCTCGCTTTAATCCAAAATTAAATGACTAAAATATCAGATACATACTGGAAGGAAAAGATCATGAATGAATATAATGGAAGAACAAGGGTCGTGATATTGACTGAGAATTATCACATTGAGGGAGATATTGCTCATTTTCCAGATGCCCGTCTGACAGACTATATCGTTGGCTCCCAAAAATTTATCGCCGTGACAGATGCCGATATATTCCGCCATGATGACACTCTCGTCTTTTCCACGTCTTTCCTGAATGTTCAACGAGATCAGATTGAAATCATAATGCCTGTGCATGAGATCAGATCGGACAGGCAAGATAAATCAATTGAACTCATGTCAATCCAGAAATGATATATGTAGCATCTGAAAACCTATAATATAATCTGATTTGAGCGATTCTTGCCTACTGCGAGGCTGTATCTCACTGAATATGAAGCAAAAAACGTTTCAAAACGAACTCACTGAAGGGTTGGCTTCACTTTCGTCCAATTCACATCTCTTTTTACTCCATATTCAGCGACCTACAACCTCTCGTGACGGAAAGAATCACTCAACTTGGTAAAAGATGGGATGCCAAAAGGAAAGTTATTTTGGCCCCATACTCAGGTGGTGTCTCTTATGGCAGAAATAGACAAGGTTTTTAAGGCAGGGATCAAATTTAATGCTTCCGATATCCATGTGGTACCTGGCGAGCCGTTCATTATGAGACGATTGGGGCAGCTCATACAGGTTAAGGGAGAAAAACTTACCAATGAATACTGTCAAAAACTCATACTAGAGATAATCACCAGTGAGCAGAGGGAAAGGCTTCAAAGGGACCTTCAGCTTGACTTTGTATATAAGATCCCAGGACTTGGACGGTTTCGGGGAAATGCTGTTATGCACAGGAATGGGATGAGTGCTACATTTCGAATCATCCCGCCGGAAATCCCCCATTTTGAACAACTCAACCTGCCGGATACTGTGAAAAGGCTTTTGGACAACCACCAAGGATTGATTCTCGTGACAGGTGCGGCTGGTCAGGGGAAATCAACCACGCTGGCAGCGATGGTGAATCATATCAACATGACACGGTCCCATCATATACTGACAATAGAGGATCCTATTGAATTTGTCCATCCCCTGAATAAGAGCATTATCAATCAGCGCCAAATAGACCGTGATACTCTTTCTTATGCAAACGCACTCAGGGCAGCGTTGAGGGAGGATCCGGATGTTATCGTGATCGGAGAGTTGAGGGACCTTGAGACAATGTCCCTTGCAATTTCTGCATCTGAGACAGGACATCTTGTGCTGGGAACTCTCTCCTCTACGAGCACCTCAAAGACCGTGGAACGAATTATCGATTCATTTCCACCAGGTGAACAGAATCAGATCAGGGCAATGCTGGGAGAATCGTTAAAAGCCATTATTACACAATGCCTCATTCCCGGCGCTGACAGAACCAGGATGGAACTGGCTCTTGAAATTCTGATAGGAACCATACCGGTGACAAATCTTATCCGAGACAACAAGGTGTTCCAGATTCCTTCAATTATGCAGACAGGGAAGAAAGCAGGAATGCAGATTATGGATGATTCCATTATGATACTCCTCTATGAGGGAAGAATAAGTATTGAACACGCAAAGCAGTATGCCAATGATAAAAGGCTTTTTGAAGGGTATGGTGAAGGGAAGCAGTATTTGAATGACAAAAGAGAGGTTGCTTAAAGATGGCAAGGATAGATATGTACTTTAGGGAAATGAAGGAACGTGGGGCAAGTGACCTTCATATGGTCATCGGCTTTCCACCATTATTCCGCCTTTGTGGTGAGTTGGTTGCCTCAGATCATCCTGTTCTTACACCGGAATCAAACAAAGAAATTCTCTTTGAAATACTCACCCATGAGCAGCAGAAATACTTGGAAGAGAATCGAGATATGGATATGGCTTTTGAGTTGGGGGATGAAGCTCGTTTCCGATGCAACTTCTTCTATCAGCAAAGGGGGATTGGGGGAGTATTCCGAATTATTCCCTCTGATATCATGACATTGGAAGACCTTGTCCTTCCGGAAATACTGAAGGAAATAGCCATGTTCAGGAAAGGTCTCGTTTTGGTGACGGGTCCAACCGGAAGTGGTAAGTCAACTACACTCGCTGCAATGATTAATTATGTTAATGAAACACAACGTGCGCATATTATAACGATTGAAGACCCCTTGGAATTTGTTCATCATAACAAGAAATGTATTTTTACACAGCGTGAGATTGGAACCCATGCCAGAAATTTCTCTGATGCTCTGCGTGTTGCAATCCGGGAAGACCCTGATATTATTCTTGTGGGAGAGATGAGAGATCTTGACACGATTTCCCTGGCCCTGACATGTGCCGAACTGGGGATCCTTGTTTTCGGTACACTTCACACAAATAGCGCCGCAAAAACTATCGACAGAATCATCAATGCCTTCCCTGAGGAACAACAGTCCCAGACACGTACGATGCTTTCCGAATCGCTGCAGGCAGTCGTTGCTCAACAGTTGCTTAACACAGTTGACGGAAAAGGAAGGTGTGCTGCAGTAGAGATCCTTATAGGTTCTTCAGCATTGGCAAGCATGATTCGAGAGGGAAAGACATCTCAAATAAATTCATATATTCAGACAGGAATGGCCAGGGGTATGCAATCCATGGATCAGCATCTCATGAATCTCATAAGAAAACAGAAGATAACAAAAGAGGAAGCGTACAGTAAGGCAATTGACAAAAGTCTATTTCAACATACTGATTGATTCCGGCATTACCACTGTTGCAATTCGAGAAGAATATGAGAAGAGGAAATAGAGGACCATGAGTATTGAGGTTATACAAAAATTTTCTGTCAATGCACTCGGAAGATACCAAATCTCACCACTCATATTCAAACCAAGAGCATGATAGTCAACTGTTTCTCCTGGAAATATTGAACCTGTTGAATCACACACCATTTTGGCAGTTTTGGAAATTGAAGAAAGACACATCCTGTTATTCTGAGGCTTCCTAATACAGCGGCAGCCCGCCAGGGAAAATCAGAGAAATTCCTCACCGAAGACCCAAATCCCGGTCAAATTATCCACTCAGTCACTCTTTCTCCCCATAGGCAGCATGCCCAGTCCTTTGAACAGAAAGATCCTTTACAAAACCAATAGATGTTGATAGGCTATGATGAGAAAATGGTCTGTCCTCATCCAGCATTGTCAATAATCCGACACAGATACATAACTCATGCTCAATAGTGAGCTGCCACGTAATCTCCAATTGTAATCATTACTCCCGGGGGGCAATAAATAAAGTTTAAACAGATGATGAATGAATATCAAATAATCATTCATTGGGGGGAGGAATCCGAGTAAGTCTCCCAAAAAACAAGAAATGAGGAGATCTGATGCAGTTTCGACAATTTGGAAAACTCATTTGGAAAGTTTCGGCATTGGGATTTGGCGCCATGCGCCTTCCGACCACTGGAGAAGACGAGTCATTATTCAATCCGAATATAGATAAACCGACAGCCATCAAGATGATCCGCCATTCCATTGACCAAGGTATCAATTATGTGGATACCGCTTATCCATATCATAGAGGAAAGAGTGAGATTTTAGTTGGACAAGCTTTAAAAGATGGCTATAGGAAAAAGGTCAAATTGGCGACAAAAATGCCTTCCTGGCTCGTAAAATCGTATGAGGATTTTGACCGTTACTTGAACGAACAACTTGAACGTTTACAAACAGACCACATTGATTTCTATTTATTACACGGAATGAACAAAAAACTCTGGCCTAAAGTCAGGGACTTGGGCGCACTCGCATGGGCTGAAAAAAGAATAAAAGACGGGCTGATTTCCTATCTGGGTTTCTCATTTCATGATGATTTTGATACTTTCAAGGAAATCATAGATGCATACGGCAGTTGGACTTTTTGTCAGATCCAATATAATTTTATGGATATTGAATATCAGGCCGGAATAAAAGGGCTTGATTATGCGTCTGATAAAGGACTGGCAGTTGTCATCATGGAACCGCTTCGAGGTGGGCAATTGACCAAGGAACCCCCGCCATCTGTGAAAAAGCTATGGGAAAGCGCATCCAGCAAACGCTCACCAGCTGACTGGGCATTGCAGTGGATTTGGAACCAACCTGGAGTTTCAGTGGTTCTCAGCGGAATGAGTTCCATGCAGCAAGTCAATGAAAATATTGCATCTGCCGAGTGTTCCGGTGTTGCTTCACTTGGTGAAAAAGACCTGGCTCTCATCGACCAGGTACGAGAAATATACAGAAAATTAAGTCCGATTCCCTGTACAAACTGTGAATATTGCATGCCATGCCCGAACGGCGTTCATATCCCTCATGCTTTTATCTGTTATAATGATTCCATCATTTATAACGATCCTCAAACACCAAGGTTTCACTACTTTAGCCAACCTCAACACAAATGGGCTGACAATTGTATTGAGTGCCTTGAGTGCCATGAGAAATGTCCTCAAGAAATTCCCATTTCACAATGGCTTAAGAAAGCCCATGACTTTTTTTGTAAAAGTGACAGCACCCGTTGAGGAAAAGGTTCAAGGGGGGAATCGAATCTTTTGTAACGTCCACTGGTGTCCATGCAGAAATGAGGTATTCTTTGCAAGGTCAAGGAAGACGAAAGTTTTAACCGCAGGAATACATTGAGTATGAAAGGACACGTTGATCCGTGCCCTTACGTCTGAGTCTGACCTGTCTGCGTGCGGCCACACACGGGCAGGCTCAGAGATTGCTGAAAATAGCCATTTATGGATGGACACTACTTATGGATGAACAAATTTATATATAGCAGGAGGAGTGAGAATGAGTTTTAAGGATAGGGTAATCGGCGCTTTGAAATTGGACATGAATGTATACAAGGAAATAGGGGGGGACACGAAAGCGATAAATCATGCAGTCTTGATTGTGGCTCTTTCAGGCTTGGCCACGGGAATAGGAGCCATTTACAGGGGAGGGATAGGCTCTGTTATTCTTGCCATTATCGC
>JAXHSZ010000175.1:0-2878 GCA_034190725.1 Thermodesulfobacteriota bacterium | reverse complement strand
CTTGTATTAAATTTAAAAGAGTTTCTTGAGGGACCTTTATCTTTCTCATTTTTGCACCGAGTATGATGTTTTCCATGGCTGTTTTCCATGGGAAAAGACCATACTCCTGCAAAACAACGGCCACATCGTGGGCCTGCTCCGAGGTGGGTTCTCCTTCCAGGAAGACGCTTCCTCCTGTTGCATGCAATAGACCTGCTATGACGAGCAAAAGGGTCGTCTTGCCACATCCGGAAGGGCCTACTATGGCAATTGAATCGTGAGTCTGAAGGTCGATATTCACATCCTGAAAAATCACCTTCCGTATGCCATTGTCAACAAAGATCTTTGTTAAACCGTTAATCCTGAGAAGGCTAGGGGATGTACTCATCCGAGACCATGTCCTTGAATACCATATTTTTATTGATGACCTTTTTTTGCTTCAACCAATGATACACATCCATCACTTGCTCATGTTCAGGCACTTGAGGCACAGGAAATACGGGCACTGAAAAACTCTGCTGCAGGGGTTTGGGAATTCTGCATGAGCGATTCATTATGGAACGGGCGTCTTTCGGATTTTTGTTTATGAAAGATGAGGCCTTACTCACAGCGGCGACAAATTTCCGCACTTCTGCCGAATATTTCCGTAAGAAGTCAGCGCGGAATGCAAGAATAGTGGGAGAGATTCTCTTTCCGGTATCGTCTGCCACTACTGTGGCTCCTTTTTTTTCCGCTAGGGTTACAAGGGGTTCAGGCAATGTGGCTGCGGGGACTTGACTGGTCAGGAGCATCTGAAAACGAATGGGGATATTCTTTGTTTCTATAAGACTGAGATTCTTTGGGGACACATTGTTCAGACTGAGAATTTTGTATGTAATATAATCGATTATCGTGTTGGAGGAACCGGCAATCCCTGCCTTAGCGAGATCTTTCAATACTTTACTTGATGCATTTGCCGATGCCAAAATCGCGAATGTACGCTGTTCTCCTATGGAATCGAAGATTGTTGCCACCATTCTCACCGGTATCTTGTTTGCATTCAGCACCATGGGTGTCATCATGTCTCCAAAGTACCCGGAGATTTCTCTTGCAGTAAGTGCCACATCCTTTTCCATGGCTGAATTAAACGGGATCAACTCTACTTTAATGCCCTGCTCATCAAAGAATCCCTTTTCAGAAGCCACAAAGAGTGGCAGTGACTGCACTACGGGCAAGGTGCCGAACAGGATGGTTTGAACCTCTCTTTGATCTTCATTGTTTTGAGCACCTGAAAGTGATGATATACAGATCATCAGTAAAACCAAAAGCGAAACTGTTACAACCTTGTTTTCATTTCTCATTCTTCTTCCTCCACATTTGCATTATCCAACGTATTGATCAGACCTGTCCTAAAAAGCTCTAAAATTTTTTGAATCCACAGATGAGATTCCTCTCCGTAAGCGCCATATAACTGAAGAGAATGGTTAAGAAACTTCAAATGATGGGCCTGTAAAAACCTGTCAAGTACACATTCCAGAACAAAGGCGGTCGCCTTGGTATCGAGGTCGGGTCGCAAGTCTCCCCGATTGACACCATCCTCCACAAGGGACTGGATGAATTTCAGGGATTCTCCATGGAGCTCTTTCAGTATTTCGTCTTTAAAGGGCGCATCTCCTGTAAAGATAATCCTGTAATACACTTGAGCGGGACCGGGATAACGTCGGACGAAATCAACACCGGCCCTCATGACCTTCTCCATCCTCAGGAAAAAATCTTCGTCCCGACTTTCGTCACGCACCGTGCGTAAATAGTCCTTCACCTGATTCAGGATGAGCAGGTATATGAAACCGAACAACCCGCTCTTATTGACAAAATAGTTGAAAAGGGCCCCTTTGGATATGCCGGCCCTTTTCACTACAATATTCATGCTGGCCTTTTCATAACCCTTTTCGGCAAACTCTTCGATGGATGCCTCAACAATCCGTCTTTGCTTTTCCTGATCCAATTGCAAGAAAGCCCTGGTTTCCGTAGACTGTACAGCCATTTACAATCCACCTTCTGAAAGTGACCATGTGGTCATTATACAGAAAACTCCCCGGGAGTCAACCTGTAATTGAGTTTTTCGACCAATGTGGTCAAGCAGGACTACGGAATAAGTATATTTCTCGAAGTTATTGAGAAGTTACGAAGTGTTAGCCTGTGGATGGAGTGGAATCGTCTTGCGTTCCATTGGCGGGGGATTGATCCAGTTGTTCGCGAACCACATCAAGAATCTTGTCTACTCCATAAGGCTTGTGGATAAAACCCTTCACCTTGCTTTCAAGATTCACTTTTTGCTCTTCATCTGATGAATAACCACTGGCAATGATGATCTTTGCCTGATTGTTTATTTTTAAAATCTCATCGAGACAGCGTGCACCTCCCATTCCCGGCATGATCAAATCAAGAATGACCAGATCAACCTGGTAGCATTTATCCCTGTATAACTCTAAAGCACTTTCTCCATCCGGGGCAGTAAAGACTGTATAACCGAACTCATTGAGTATCTGCTCTCCCAGGTCTCTGAGATAGGCCTCGTCATCCACAAACATAATGGTTTCTCTGCCTCCCTTGAGCTTGAGCATTTCTTCGCACCGTACCTCATTGACCTTCATTTCCTGCTCTGCAGCCGGCAGATAGATCTTAAATGTAGTTCCTTTGCCTGGCTTACTGCGACATGTAATGTATCCACCATGACTTTTCACTATGCCATATACCATAGCCAGACCGAGTCCGGTGCCTTTGCCGGTCCCCTTTGTTGTGTAGAATGGCTCGAAGATATGTTCTACAGTGTCTTTGTTCATACCATAACCATTATCTGAAACAGTGAGGAGTACATAATCACCACGCTCAATATGAAAATGGTCATTGTAAAAATCCT
>JAXHSZ010000174.1:0-2474 GCA_034190725.1 Thermodesulfobacteriota bacterium | reverse complement strand
AGTCCCTCAAAGACATGGGCATAATCGAAAAGACAGACAATACCTTTCATCTCACCAAAGACAAACAAGATCTCACCATACCCAGCACCATACGTGATGTGATCATGGCCAGAGTTGATTCTCTGCCTGATCCTGCCAAATCAGTCCTTCAAACAGGCTCAGTCATTGAGAGGGAGTTCAGCTACGAACTGATCAAGAAAGTAACAAACATATCACAAGATGAACTCCTCTCCCGTCTCTCCATACTCAAAGACTCTGAGCTTCTCTATGAACGAGGCATCTATCCCCAGACAATCTATATCTTCAGACATGCCCTCACCCGTGAGGTAGTCTATGATTCGATTCTCACTGAAAGAAAAAAGAAACTTCATCTGAAGATAGCTGATGCCATTGAAGAAGTATACAAAAACAACCTGGATGAGTATTATGAGGCATTAGCAGGCCATTATATTGATGGTGAGAATTATGAGAAGGGCGCTGAGTATTGTAGATTTGCAGAAAAGAAAGCCGAGGTTGCCGGCTCCCTTATTGATGCCATCGCCCTTGGTGAGAAAAGAGTAGCCTGTCTTGAGAAACTCCCTCAGACAGAGGATGTAGTTAGGATGATAATTGATGCCCGGACAGCTATGGGACTTTATTGTGCACAGATGATTCATCTTGTTGAAGCGAAGGAGATTGTCCTTCCGGTCATTGATTTGGCGATAAAGCGGAATTACAAGAGGAGGGTCTCTCAGATATATGCCATAATGGGGTGGTATAATTGCTTAGCTGAAGAGAATTATCCCCAGGCATTTACATATCTAGAGGATGCATTACAGATCGCAGAGGACCTCAATGATATTCTTTCTTTGTTTATGGCAAGGCTTTGGCTAGGATTGGCTCTATGTTATGCCTGCGAATTTGAAAAAGGCCTGTATTATTTAGAAAAAGCACTGGAGATTAATTTGGCTGTAAATAACCTTTGGGGTATAGCACAGGGCAAAGCTGCCATAGGTGGGTATGTTTATGATTTTCAAGGAAGGATTGACCTGGGCTATCAGACCACCGGTGAGGCATTACTGCTGGCCGAAGAAAGCGGGGACATCTTTACAATGAGTTCGGTGCATTGTGGTTATGGTATATCCTGCTATTACAAGGGACTTTTTGAAGAGGCAGAAGAACATCTCCTGAAGGCAAGCGATCTTTGTGAAAAGATAAATCATTTTTTATTTGGTGGTTGGGCACATATGTTCCTGGGCGATATCTTCTTTATTCGGGCAGAATACAAAAAATCCCAGGAAAATTACAAAAGAGCAATTTCTGTCTGGCGACAAGGTAGAATTGTCCCATCATGGATTAGCTTGAGCAAAATAGCTGTAGCACGGGCAAAAGTGATGAACAACGAGAAGGACATTCACCTCAATGAGATATATGAATGCTATGCGGATAATAAAGTGAAGTGGCTTGAAGGGCAGATGCTGAAACATATCGGAGAGATACTCCTCAATATCGATGACCAGCATATGACTGAAGCGGAGGACTGGATTAAGAAGGCCATCGAAGCCAACGAACGGAACGGTACCAGGTTTTATCTGGGAATGAGTTATGCTCTTTATGCTGATTTCTTCAAACGAAAAGGTGAACTCCCTGAGGCAAGACAGAACCTCAGCAAAGCAATAGAGATCTTAAGAGAATGCGGAGCAGATGGGTGGATGGAGAAGGCTGAGGAGAAGTTGGCGAGAATTCAGGAACGGGTTTGATTTCGTGTTTTGGATTGAGGAGAATATACTCATTTTATAGTGTTGAACACGTTGAGCCATGGTCTGAATAAATGGTTCAAACAGATGATAAAAAGGAGGGTAAAATGAGATATCTATCCATATTGATTACAGGGATATTTGTCCTGTGTTTTTTTGGATCATCATTTGCCGGAAAACCAAAGGAAATCGTACTTCCCCTTATTATTGATATCTCCGGTCCATATGCACCCATCACTGCTCCGGCATACGCCGGATTTGCCGATGCTGCTGAATATGTCAATAAGCAGGGGGGTATAAAGGGTGTACCTGTAAAGCCCATAATCAGAGATTGTGGAGGAAGAGTGAATGTAGCCATCTCTCATTACATGGAATTCAGGGAGATGAAGCCAAAACCGTTGATCATTATGATATCCGTTTCCGCAGAAGGGGAGGCCCTTCGAGAAAGGTTGGCAGAGGACGGGATAGCGGCAATGTGCGTGCCTGGGGGGACGGCCATTTATCCTGTTGCATATACCTTTGCCCTGTATCCCCTTTACCAGGATATGTTCGGTGGTTTCATGGACTGGGTGGTGGAAAACTGGAATCATGAAAAGATGGGTCGAAGACCAAGGATAGGGATACTCACATGGGATACGACTTTCGGTCGAGCTATTTTGACCCCTGAGGTTTATGATTATGCCAAGAAGAAAAATATTGATATTGTGGATAAAGTCATGTTCAGTGTCAGGGATCTGG
>JAXHSZ010000173.1:0-9773 GCA_034190725.1 Thermodesulfobacteriota bacterium | reverse complement strand
TATTACCTTCCTCACTACCCATGGATAATCAAAAGGAAAGAAGATAATAGCGTCTACGCCCTCAAGTTTTGAATTGGCTGTCAGGTTCCCTGTTTCTGTTACTGTGGAGAGAACAATTTTGATGGAGGGATACTTTTTCCTTACACTCTGAATTAAAGGATGTGAAGACAGTACTTCCCCTACTGAAACAGCGTGAAACCAAATGAGTGTATCTCCTTTGAGATTACTTTTTATTCTTTTCGGGAAAATGCCCAGTCTCTGGAGAAAACTCTTTCTGTATTTGCCCTGAGCAACCATCTTATATAGATAGAAGGGCAAAACAAGTATTGATCCAATTATCAATATGATATTGTATAATATGTACATTTCAAGACTGAACACCTAATTATCAAAAAATCCGTCAGCTAAATTCGTGACTTCCGTAATCTTTTCTTCCAAGAACAATCGCTGACTTTCAAAATACTCTTCATCGGCATCATGATCCACAAAAATGGGATCCCCCCATACGTACACACCTTTAGAAAATGGTATGGGTACAATAAACGCATCCCATGTTTTTAATACCTTCTTTTTGGATGAACTGAAGGCCATTGGGATAATGGGAGCCCCACTCAATCTTGCCAGATCGATTACTCCTCTTTGTGCTTTACCTCTGGGCCCACGGGGGCCGTCAGGAGCTATTACCAAATCAGAACCATCATTTAAGGCTCGGATCATCTTTCGAAGAGCAGAGAATCCTCCCTTACTGGTGGAACCTCGTATTGTATCATACCCTAATCGCCTGACACATCTTGTAATGATCTCTCCATCATTATGATGACTCACCAGGGCATATGCGTTTCTCTTTCTGTGTCGAATGAATATGGGGGCAACCATGAGCAATCGTCCATGCCAGAAAGCCACAATCACACTCTTTTCATTGCGCCAGAATTGCGTGACACTCTCAGGATTGTACTCTGTTATCTTCAAAGAAAAAGATAAAGATCTGATGATAACGCTCATTAAAAAAGGTGCTACAGTTACCTTTAATTTTTTTTCAAATCTCTTTCTTGCCTTTTTACCTAACACTGTACTTTTCTCTTATGAACCAGCATCCATCTACAAATGGCTCTTCTTCGAAATCTCTGGGTCAGACTCAGATGGAAGGAAAAGGCAATTTCTCCCTGCATTCGCAATGTATTCCAGTGATCTAAATTTTTGTCTTTCCTTCCCTGGCAAAAAATATCTCATTTCTGGATGGACACACTCATTACACACTGGCCCTGAGAGGGATCAGCTGTTATCAGAGTGCAGTTGGCAGGATGCAATGAAAAATACAACATATTGGAAAACTGCTTTTGATTAAAGTGACCACGTTTCTGTTTCATAGAATGATGACACTGCTCATCGTTCATCCTTCTCTGTACCTGGACCTTGGAGGATCCAATTGAACAACATTGTCATTCTCTCTAAATTGTAATTCATAGAGCTTTGAGTATTCTTTATTGACTTTGAGAAGTTCTTCGTGAGTTCCCTCTTCCACAATTCTTCCATTCGCAATGACCACGATCCTGTCTGCGTTTCGTATTGTCGAGAGTCGATGGGCAACAACTAACGTGGTCCGATTCTTCATAAGGTTTTCTAGAGCATTCTGAACCTCAATCTCTGCTTCCGTATCAAGAGATGAAGTTGCTTCATCTAATATTAATATGGGTGCATCTTTCAACAAGGCTCTTGCAATGGAAATCCTCTGTCTTTGCCCTCCGGAAAGTTTCACTCCTTGTTCTCCAATAATAGTGTCATATCCCATGGGAGTTTCTATAATAAAATCATGGGCATTGGCGGCTTTAGAAGCCCGCAGAATATCTTCTTCCGATCTTTTGATATCACCATACGCAATGTTGTTTCTTATTGTGTCATTGAACAAGATTGTCTGTTGCGTTACTATGGCAATCTGAGATCGGAGAGATTCTATGGCGATATCCCTGATATCGATACTGTTTATGAAGATGTTGCCGTTTGAAACATCATAAAAACGAGGGATGAGGTTTACCAACGTAGTCTTGCCACCTCCACTCATACCGACAAAAGCAACGGCCTCCCCTGGATTAACCTTAAGATCAATGCCTTTAAGAACCAGCTCATCTTCATATTTAAAGGAAACTTGCCTGTATTCTATTGTCTTCGGGCCTTCTTCGAGACTAATGGTATTCTCTCTGTTTGTAATCTCGGGTTCCGTATCGAGGATCTCAAATACTCTTGTGGCGGCAGCTATGCCTTGCTGAATTGTATTATTTACTCCACTCAGCTTTTTGACCGGATCATAGAGCATGAACATGCCGGTCATAAAGGAAAAGAAATTTCCGGGAGTTGAATATCCTCTCATGACACAATAACTCCCATACCAGATAACAAGAGCGGCTCCCAGACCTCCTATCAGCTCCATTACAGGAGATGAGAGAGCACGAACCTGATGAGCTTTCATTATGGTGCGAAATAACCGACTGTTTTCTGAAGAAAACTTCTTGTACTCATAGTCTTCCATCCCAAAAGCTTTTACAATCCTGTTTCCGGATATGGTTTCATGTAAAAGCGTTGTCAACGATCCCATAATGCTTTGGCCACGGGTACTTGTCCTTCGGAGTCGCCTGCCGAATTTTACAATAGGAATAATAGCAAAGGGAAATACAAAGAAGGCAAAACATGCCAATTTCCAATCTCGATAAAATACAACTCCTACCAACGCGATAATTGTAAAAATATCTCGCAAGATACTGCTGACAGCTGTAGAAACCGCACCCTGCATCAGATTGACATCATTTGTGATTCTCGATATCAAAACTCCTGTGGGTGTTTTTGTCATAAATGAAAGAGAAAGGGTCTGTATATGGTTATACAGTTTATTCCTCATGTCTGTAATGATTCTCTGGCCAACATAACTCATTAAATAGGCCTGTCCATAATCAAATGCACCCTTAAAAAAGTAGACAACGACAAGACACAAAGGGATCAGATGAATCATGGACACGTCTTCAATGTTGAGAGGAATTAAAACTGGCGCTGAAACATCTTTTTCAAAGAAGAGCTTATCCAGTGCCGGTTTTACTAAATACGCCAGGGCAGCAGTAAGTATTGAGACGAATCCCATACATATCATGGCTGCAAGTAGCCTGAGCCAATATGGCTTTACAAACTGAAGGACACGCTTGTATGTTTCCATTTTTCTTAGTATGATAAAAAGTGTTTAATACCCTAAAAGTAATTTTGCAATAACTTTGGTAAACAGACGTATGTGGGAGTTTACATGGGAGTGTTGAAAGCTCTTCTCTGATTCAAGAAGATTCCCTGATTATATAAGAATTTACGCCTGAAAGTGGTATTGTTTTTTTTCATGACCATTCCATTGAGAATAAAAATTAATTTTTATAGAACACCTATTCCTCAGTTTGAATTTTCTTTTTGTGTAAAAGATTACTTATTCTCATAATAATTTTTGCATGTGATTCATTCGCTGTTTTGTATAACATATAGAGTCCTAACGCGCTAAAGAAGAAGTTAGGAAACCACAATGCAAGGAAAACAGGCATCTTTCCGTTATTGACTAAAATCCCTCCCCCAGTAAACAAGACATAATAGATTAAAATGACCCCCAAACTGAGGACGAATCCCCAAAATTTTCCTGATGGTCTTGATTGAATACCAAGTGGAACTGCAATTAACCCAAAGACCAAACAGGCAAAAGGAAGAGAAAATCTTTCATGTAATATTCGTAAAGGATGATTTGGATTTTTATTCTCTTTCCTGAGCTTTTCGATTTTTTTTCGCAGTTCGGCTACAGACCTCTCCTTATACCTTTTTGAAAAGGATGCTTTTTCTTGAACGATTGCATCCATATTAAGGTTGACATCATACGTACTGAAACCGATCCTTTGATAAGTATCTAGGTTTTTGTCGGTTCTGTGAATATCTCCATCGATCAATCTTAAGGTGACATTGAAGGATTTTGGATCGGTCATAACATAGCCTTCTTTTGCAAAAATAGTATAAGGGCCTTCAGTATCTCTTGCTTCGGATACCAGAATACCCTTCAACAGTTTTCCACGAACGGCTACTTCATTTACATACAGAACTAAGCCCTCAAAATCACTATTGAACGTCCTCTCCTGTATACCGATATTCGCTTTGATTTTCACAATATTGTATATCAAGTTGTTATAAGAATAATTTCCCCGTGGGAGAAGGTAAATTGATACAAAAGAAGTCAATATATAACAAAACAAGGACAGTACCATTATTGGAATAACAAGAGTGTAAAGACTGATTCCTGATCCTTTCATTGCAGTAATTTCATTATCCCCAGAGAGTCTTCCGAGGCCAGTTAAGACAGCCATCAGCAAGGCCATAGGGATAGTGAACACAAGAAAGGATGGCATAACGTAGAGAATTAATTTTGAAATGTCAACAAACTTTACTCCTTTATTCACTACGAGTTCAGTCAGCCTGAAAATACTGCTCATCAAAAAAATGAAGGAAAACACAAACAGCCCAATAATGAAAGGACCTGTTACCTCTTTAACAAGGTAGAGACTGATGGTCTTTTTCATATGAAATCATCTTCAAGCATACTCTGTTATGGCTTGACTTCCAATCATCTCGGTGACTATCCTGGCGGCTCGAATTGAGGCACCGGGAGCTCCCAGTTTTTCTTTAACAGAGGCCAGCTCACTTTGCATTTTGCTGCACAATTCTTCATTTCCCAGAATGTTCGCAACTTCATTGGCGATTTTATCCGGAGTAACATCATACTGAACCAATTCCGATACGATTCTCCTCCCCGCCACCAGGTTTACAAGTCCTATATCTTTCACATGAATAAGCAGTTTCCCGATCAGATATGTTACGGGTGAAAGTTTGTATAGGATAACCATTGGTGAATGCATTATTGCCGCTTCAAGAGTAGCCGTTCCCGATGCCACGACAACCATACTGGAGACATTGATTGCATCATAAATGTTATCTGTAATGATATTTATCCTACTCTGGTTACAAATATTCCTGATGATCTTTTCTATTTCAGCCTTGCTTATCGTAGAAGCAACCGGCAATATGAATTGCAGGTTGTCAAATCGTTTATCCAGTATCTCGGTGGCCTTTAACATCTTGGGCAAAAGATGTTTTACTTCACTCTTTCTGCTTCCAGGAAGCAATCCTATCGTTACCTTATCTTTATCAAGGTTGAATTTCTCTATGGACTTCTCTTTCGAATATTTTGGTTTCACTATGTCTATCAATGGATGTCCGACAAATTCGATGTCTACTCTCTCTTTTTCGTAAAAAGGAACTTCGAAAGGGAGGATGACCAACATCTTGTTGACCAGTTTTGCTATCTTTTTCACTCTTCTTCTTCTCCAAGCCCATACTTGTGGACTGATATAGTACAAGACCGGAATGTGTCTTTTTCTGGCAAATTTTGCCAAATGAAGGTTGAAATCAGGGTAATCTATCAGGATGACCAGATCTGGCTTCTGTGTATGTAATGATTTTTTCAATGTTCTGAAAGCTTTTACAATCGTTTTTAACCTGGAAAAGACCTCCATCACTCCTACGACAGCCATATCAGAGGAATCAAACAATACTTCAACGCCTATGTCCCTTATCCTCTCTCCACCGATACCGTAAAAATGGATACTCTGGTCCAGTTCTCTTATGGCCCGAATCAGATTGGAACCGTGCAGATCTGCCGAGGCTTCTCCTGCAACAATAAGAATCCTCTTTGAATGTCCAGACAAGATCTCATCCCTTCAGAGTGAATTCTATGACAGGCTACATGCTTTTGTATAACGTTTCTCTGACAATTTGATCTGTTTCAGAATCTCTAAGGCCACTGATAGCGCCCTCTTCCCATCGTATGCTGACACAAGAGGAGTGTTTCTCGTCACAACCGAATCGATAAAAGATTTAATCTCCTCTTCTAGAGAATCCCTTTCATCAATATCAATATTATTTGCGATAATCTCTGGTAAACTTCCATTCTCTTTTTTATTTTCAATTTTTCTGTATATGTTGGCTTTCTTGGAATCAAAATCTATTGAGATATACGCATCAGGTTGAAAAACACGAATTTTTCTCATGGTCTTTTCAGATATTCGGCTTGCTGTTATATTGGCTATACAGCCGTTTGTAAATGTAATTCTCGCATTGGCAATATCCACCTTATTGGAAATCACCGGGATACCGACTGCTTCAATCCTCTGAATTCCGGAATCAACGAAGTGCAATATGATGTCGATGTCATGGATCATCAGATCCAGGATCACATCTACATCCGTTGTCCTTTCTGCAAAGAAATTCAATCGATGGGACTCAATGAACATCGGATTGTGTAAAATATCCTCAATGGCAACAAAAGCAGAATTGTATCTTTCCAGATGACCCACTTGAAATATCAGTTTCTCTCGTTCTGCTATCTCTATTAACCTGTTCGCTTCTTCAACAGTCGTCGTAATGGGCTTTTCGAGGAGAATATCAATACCATGATTCAGAATATCTTCGGCAACCATATAATGTGACTTTGTCGGAACGGCAATGCTTACAGCATGTACTTCATTTTTAATATCGGAACAATTAAAAAAAGCTTTGGTGTTGAAACGATTTGCAACCTCCAATGCCCTTGCTTTGTCCACATCAACTACTCCAACAAGTTCCACATGGGGAAGTTTTGAATACTTCTCGCAATGATATTGTCCCAGATAACCTGCTCCGATGACACCAACCCGCACTTTTTCCATTCTGTCCTTGCCTCAATAAATCAAATTGCTATAATTGAAATACCGTTCTCATCGGCATTTCTTATCATCTTCTCTTTTTCCAGTATAATTGTATTTCCTGCTTCAATGGCCAATACGGATGCATTTACCTCCTTCAAAGAATCGATGGTTTTTATTCCTACGACCGGGATGTCGAACCTCATATCCTGCTTTGGTTTTTTTACCTTTACAACAACTGCCTGGCCATTTCCAAGTCTCCCCCCACGTTTGATTGCCTCATCTGTGCCCTCGATGGCTTCAACGGCCAATATGACCTGGTCTTTCACTACAACTGTCTGCCCAATATCCAGTTCGCCTATTCCTTTTGCGATATTCCAGCCGAATTCTATGTCCTTATAGTCATCCTCAGTGGGAGTCTTTTTTGTAAGGCAACCCTTTTTTGCCACAATCCATGGGAGATAATGGGTAGAGCTCTGAACATGAATTCCCTCCTGCTCAAGCTCTCTGGCAAATGAACGGAGTATGAAATCATCTTTTTTATTCTTCAGCCTTGACAAAAAAGAAACTCCTCTGCTATCGGGCTTCAGCCCTGAAAACATCAACGTCTTTGTGATTCCGCCTGCCATTGTAACGTCATGAACTTCTTCTTCTTTAAAGATCTCAATTAATCTCTGAAGCTGACCCAACTCAACCCAAATAAATTTATCAACATGTTCTTCTAAGTTCTCAAGGGTCTCTCCCTTAAGACCAACTGCAATCACTTTTACTTTTCTGTCTTTAAGGGCTTTTGAAAATATTATGGGGAATTGCCCATTTCCGGCAATAAGACCGATCTTTCTCATTATCGACATATACCCCTTTCAGACTTCTCTATGAATTCTATAAAAATATCCACTTCTTTTGATCTCTTGGGCTGAAGTTTCACTTCTTCCAAGGCTTTTTTCAGTGTCATACCGGACCTGAAAATAGTCTTGTATGCCACCTTCAGATCCTTTATCACTTCAGTGGAAAAATTGTTTCTTTTAAGCCCTGTAATATTTAGTCCAAACAGTTTTGCCCTATTTCCCACCGCCATAACATAGGGAGGGACATCTTGGGATACAGCTGAGGCACCTCCTATCATTGAATACGCTCCAATCCTTGCAAATTGATGTATGGCAACCAACCCTCCTATGACAACGAAGTCTTGAATTTCAATATGGCCACCCAGTGTGGTCCCGTTGGCCATGACGACATTGTTGCCAACTTTACAATCATGAGCTATATGAGAATAGGCCATGATAAAATTATTGCTGCCTATCACAGTTTCCCCCCCGCCATGAGAGGATGCCCTATGTATGGTTACAAACTCCCTCATTGTATTATCATCACCGATAATTACATAGGATTTTTCCCCTTTGAATTTCAGATCCTGTGGAGGAGTCCCGATTGATACGAACTGATATATCTCACACCTTTCACCTATTTCAGTAAAACCTTCCACTGTAGTATGAGGCCCTATTTTTGTGTCTTTCCCAATCTTTACATGCTCACCTATAATGGAATATGGTCCTACTTCAACCCCGCTCTCTAGTTCAGCCTTTGGATGAATAATGGCCGTTGAATGTATCATTGCAACGAATTCCCTCCATTTTCTCAGTAATACACATCCGTATGACGATCAGGTGTCAGTTCACCGTTACCAGTTTATAGCTAAACCACTTCTTCAGGCAATGGTCCCATAAATTTGATCATTTATCAGACAGTACGCCTTGCAGCTCACCTTCCGCAACCAATGTATCTTTCACAAAAGCCTTGCCCTTAAACCTCCACACTGAACTACGTTGCTTAATGACTTCTACTTCAAATCGTACCTGATCTCCAGGAACTACAGGTTTTCTGAACCGCACTTTATCAATATTTGAGAAGAAAAAGTTTTTGTCTTTGACCTTTTCTGATGCAAAACTTAGCGCCAAAACTCCACCGGTTTGAGCCATTGCCTCTATCAATAAAACTCCAGGCATAATAGGATAATCAGGGAAATGACCTTTGAAAAATGGTTCATTGGATGTCACATTTTTGATTCCCACAACTCTCTTTCCTTCTTCCATCTCAAGAATTCTGTCAACGAGCAGAAATGGATACCTATGGGGCAAAACTTTCATAATCTCATTAATATCCAACATCCTATTCCTCCAACTTAATTTTCAATTGTTCTTCAATATCTTTTATCCTTGACTCTAATTCCTTTAGTGTTTTCCTCATTTTTGGCAGTTTAGTGATGCTTATTTGAGATTTCAACCACTCCTTATGAGGAACAGGAGGAATTCCGGAAACCATTTGGTTTGAGGCTATATCTTTTGTCACACCGGATCGTCCTCCCACAATGACATTGTCCCCAATTGTTATATGGCCTGCTACGCCCACTTGACCTGCCAGGACAACATTGTTTCCTATTTCTGCACTTCCTGATATGCCCACCTGAGCTACAAGGATTGTATCTTCACCAATGACCGCATTATGTCCAATCTGCACAAGATTATCCGTTTTTACACCTCTTTTAATCCATGTCTTCCCAAATGCTGCACGATCAACGGTATTGTTGGCGCCTAATTCTACATCATCATCAATCCGGACTATACCCACTTGAGGAATCTTGCGATGTATAGTTCCATCCTTGGCAAATCCGAATCCGTCACTTCCGATGACCGTCCCGCAATGGATGATTACCCTCTTGCCTATCTCACAGCCTTCACGGATGGAAACATTCGCATATGCAATGGTTTCTTCTCCAATACGCACATTGTCACCCACATATACACTCGGATACAGAGAAACCCTGTCTTCTATCCTTACATTGTCGCCTATGTATACAAAAGGGTAGATGGATACTTCTTTCCCTATCCGAGTGTTTTTCCCGATGTAAACGTTTTTGTCTATGCCTCTCCCCTGATAAGATCTCTCATGGAAAAGACTCGCTATCTTTGCATAGGCCAGGTATGGGTTGTCAGTGCACAGCAAGGGCTTGTGTGTTATTTTGACTCCAGG
>JAXHSZ010000172.1:0-2486 GCA_034190725.1 Thermodesulfobacteriota bacterium | reverse complement strand
ATTAGGATTGGAAATAGCGATGGTGTTACGATCAGCGGCAACACCACTGCCAGCAACGATCGGAATGGAATCACTGTGACAAATGATAGCGACGCTGCCCTGGTCACTGGAAATACATGCAGTAAAAGCTCTTTGGAAGGCAGGGGTAAGAAAGGATGATATTGTAATAAATGCCGCGTCTTATCATCTTGTACCTGCGGGGCTGCTTTTGGACGATATAATAACTACAATAGGAGCTACAGTAGTCCCAACGGGAGTAGGAAATACCGACTTGCAGGTTCAGATCATTCATGATTTAGAGGCTACTTTCTTCGTAGGATTTCCTCTTTTTCTCATGAATATCATAAAACGGGCTGAAGATATGGGATATGATTTTAAAAGGGATTTTGTCCTGAAAAAGGCCATTGCCCTTGGAACTTCTCCTGTAAGAAAGAGTTTAGAGGAGGATTACGACATAGACACCAGAGAACTCTATGGCTTTTTGCCCGTAGGATTGGCAGCATGTGAATGTGACGAGAAGTCTGGCATGCATATTGAGGAAGATTTTATCATCGAGATAGTTGACCCCTTTACAGGGAAACAGCTCCCCTGTGGTGAAGTAGGCGAAATAATTATAACAACTCTTTTCAATGATGTCTTGCCCAGGATCCGTTTCGGAAGTGGAGATCTTGCTTACTGTACTGATGAACCATGCCCCTGCGGGAGAACATCCATTCGTCTTGTAAAAGTTGTCGGAAGAGTAGGAGAGGCAGTAAAGACGCGAGGTATGTTTATCCATCCATTAGAGGCAGAAGATGTGGTTTCCAAACTGTCAGGGATTTTGAAATTTCAAATACTGGTAAGTCACCATAAGATGAGGGATTTTATTACCGCAAAGTTGGAACTTGTAGATGAAGCTGTCCATAAGGAAAATTTAGCTGACACCTTTATGAAGGATTTCAAGAATAGATGTCGTCTCAAGGTAGATAAGGTTGAATTTGTATCCAGGGGTACCATACCCGATGATGCAAAAAAGGTTATGGATTTAAGAGAAGAGATTATTCTTTGAACATTACCTTACCTCAAAAAATCGGTCAATTTTTATGTCATAATTTCATACAAGGTTATAAAAAGTGTAAACCGACAAATGATGGATGCCCTATCAGTATTCTTTTTTCTTAAAAATCTAAAGCAAATTGTATAGCAATCCGAACTTGTTCTAATTTCTCTGTAGAAAGCTCTGTTATACACGCTCCAATTTTTCCTTTCGACACTGTCTGAATATGATCGAAGTTTATTGCACAATCCTTTGACATTCCATCCTGTTTAGAAAGGAATACTTCGCTCGGGATATCCCGAACTGTAGATGTAATAGGCGCCACTGTGACTTCTCCCAGATATTCCAATACAGAATCACGTGTCAGAATCAATACCGGTCTTTTCTTATCGGGAGCCTTGAATTTGTACCATCTGATCTCGCCTCTTTTCATTCATCCCCCCAATTCTGTTCTTCTTCCCAGACACTGAATTCCTCTTTGTTGACGGGATGAGCCGCATAACCTTGACGATGCTTTAATTCAAGACGTTTAATATTGTGCTGTTTGACCGCTTCCTGCAATGCATGTCGAGTAAATGCAGAGCGAGATGTCTTTAGCTCTTTTGATATGGCGTCAACCTTTTTTACAAGCTCATCGTCAAGTGTCATTTGTATAGTGCGCATGATAAACCCCTTTAATGTGGATAAATATAACTATAATATACCAACATTATCGTGTATGTCAACATGGAAAATCATTCTGGATGATAGGTGTATTATTCATCTAGAATGCTCCCAATGGGGAGATCGACTACGAATGACAAGTTTAACAGCATTTCATTCATTGTATTTGACATTATCTCTAAATTATGAGAAAAATATGATCAATCTGTTTAGCAAGATAAAAAACCAACATAGGCTCTCAAATATAAGATTTCACAAGACCAGGGGGAGTAATCCGAATGAGTTGTAGATTTTAGTACATCACGAGGATTCCGTCCGATTGCGCTATAAATTTGATATCTGGAAATCTACACAATCCCTATCCAAATGGAAATGATTATGGGTGAGAACATGTGAAGTTATTTTATAAGCCTCATTCGAGTGGAGATATCCATTCGGATCGAGGTTTTTTATGTTGAGACACGCCTTAAAGCAGTGGAATACGGGAAATCCATATCGAAAGTTATGAGGATATGATGAAATGTCCAAAGTGTCGGTTTGAGAATAGGGAAGGTGCACAATTCTGCAATGAATGTGGGAGTAAAATGGAATTACTCTGTCCTCAGTGTGAAAATGCCAATAGAACGGGCAGTAAATTTTGTGATAAATGTGGTTGTAAACTGATAACTCATTCAGAAACACCTCTCCCACCCCCCCAAGACCTCTCCTTTGACGAAAAACTCGAAAAGATACAGAAATACCTTCCCAACGGCCTCACCGACAAAATCCTTGCACAAAGGGGAAAGAT
>JAXHSZ010000171.1:0-5625 GCA_034190725.1 Thermodesulfobacteriota bacterium | reverse complement strand
GTTCCCTTGGGTCGTCCCGTAGTCCCGGATGAGAAGAGAATCATAGAATAATCCTCAGCGTTCATCTCTTCAGTGTCAAACTCCTTTGACTGTTTTGGCACGATTTCTTCCCACCATATATCCCGTTCTTCGGTCCAGGGTATCTCTTGATTTCCAAGGCGCTTTTTTACTATGATATGCTTCAATGTGGGAGCAACCTTTGCGGCCTCGTCACATGCAGGTTTCAATTCAACCCGCTTTCCCCTTCGCAGAGACCCATCTGCCGTAAAGAGAACTCTGGCCTCTGCATCTTCCATCCTCACACTGAGAGCCTTTGCCCCAAAACCGGAAAAGACAGGAACAAAAGGTGCCCCTATCTTCAAACAAGCCCAGAATGCCACAATGAGTTCCGGAATCATGGGCATGTAAAAGCCCACTGTGTCTCCCTTCTGAACACCCAGACTTTTCAAAGCATTGGCACAGCGGTTTGCCTCAGTATAGAGATCCCAGTACGTCCATCTCTCAATGGTTCCGTCTTCTCCCTCCCAGATAAAAGCCAACCGGTTCTTACTGAGTGGGCTCTTTGCATGACGATCAAGACCATTATGGGCGATATTGATTTTCCCTCCCACAAACCACTTGGCCCACTCAAAGCTTTTGGAAACACCCATGTCCAATACTTCAGTGTACGGTTTATACCATTCTACATTACAATCCTGCATCATCGCATCCCAAAACCACTCTATATCCTCAGTGGATTTTCTTATCAACTCCTGATAGTTCTTTATTTTGTGTTTATCCATGAATCTCTTTATGTTGCTCTTCTCAATATAATCACCATAGGGTTCCCAAATTATACCTTCCATGTCCATGCCTCCGTGCTATTTATTCAATCGTTTCCATCCATAAATGGTTATTTCTGTTAATCTCTGTCTCATTCTAAAATATCAGAGCACAATGCAATGTGTCTCTCCAAACCCAATGTATTCCTGTGGTGAGAATCTTCGACTTCTGTGTCCTGCAAAAAAATCTCATTTTTGAACAAACGTTTTATAAAAGCATTGTGCTGAGTTTGTTTCACGCAACTCCTTAGCATTTCATGATTTTATTTTATGGATATGGGATTGTCAATACATTGTTTTTTCCTTGACGGTAAAGGGGGAGTTAGGTATTATTATCGAATATTTTTATTGTGTGTCGGGTAATTATCAAATAAGAAAAGTTTTAGAAAGGAGGAGCGTATGACAAAGGCATTGGAGGGTGTTAAAGTATTGGATTTAACACAATTCGAAGCAGGAACCACATGTACGATATTACTGGCATTCCTCGGGGCTGATGTAATAAAGGTTGAAAACCCGGCAACAGGTGATTTGGGAAGATTCTCCTTTTCAGAGAGGCGAGACGAAGGGATCGATTCATTCTACTTCATCTACTTGAATGCCAATAAGAAGAGTGTGACCCTGAATCTCAAGAGTGACAAAGGCAAAGAAATGTTCAAGGAGATGGTCAAGCAATCGGATATCGTGGTGAACAACTTTGCAACAGGAACCATGGAGAGTCTGGACCTGGGTTATGACGTGCTGAAAGAGGTAAATCCAAAGATTATCTATGCATCCATCACGGGCTTTGGAACATATGGGCCGTATAAAGACTTTCCCTGCTTTGACATTGTAGCCCAGGCCACAGGCGGTCTTATGGGTATGACAGGATACCCGGAGAATCCCCCGACCAAGGTCGGGACCGGACTTGGAGACAGTGTGGGAGCCATTAACCTGGCAGTGGGCATACTTGCCGCGCTCTATCAAAGGGAAAAGACAGGTGAGGGTCAAGCAGTGGAAGTTGCCATGCAGGATGCCATATTCCAAACATTACGGCCTGTATACAACTTCTTCTATCTCATGGGCAGAAAACCCCCGGAGAGAACTGGGAATATGACAAAGATGATAGCTCCCTGGAACAGCTATGAGACAACGGACGGGTACGTAGTTGTCGGTATCCTTACAAATCCGCTCTGGGAGAATCTAGTAAGGGCTATAGGCAGAGATGATGCCATAGGGGATGAGAGATTCGCCGATCCACTGACCCGAGGGATAAACTATGAAGCCGTAGATGGTATGATACAGGAGTGGACATCCAAAAGGACAAAGATGGAAGCCATGAAGTATCTAGCAGAAAATGATGTGCCTTGCGGTGCAGTCTTTGATCAGACGGAGCTCATGGAAAATGAACATCTCCTTGCACGAGAGATGGTTGTGAATGTTGAGCACCCCAAGAGGGGAAAGCATGAGATTATAGGCTGTCCTATCAAGTTATCTAAATCGCCTGTAGAGGTAAAATCGGCTCCCCTCCTCGGTGAGCATAACAATGAAATATTGGGTTCCATGCTTAAATTAAGTGCAGACGACCTGACCAAATTGAAAGAAGAGAAAATAGTATAACGCATAAGCGGAACATACGGATACGTTTTATATGGTGGTGTAGAGAGTACCCTGCGCCACCGTTTTTAACTGTAGAATATTAATTCAGTGTTGTGAAATATACAGATGTCAGCAAGCTTTAATGGCAGTCAAATTTTAATGTGTGTTCTATCTGAGAATCTGAGAGAGTGTTAAGAACAAACAGAGAATTGCCTCACATTTTAATGTCTGAAGATAGGGTGGAATGAAGAGAGTACATTGAAGGAGGATTATGATTAGAATCAGAATTCACGGAAGAGGCGGACAAGGATCTGTCACCTTTGCTCATATGTTATGCTTAGCTGCCACGGAAGAGGAGAAATTTGGGCAGTCTTCTCAAGGTCAGACCTGGGACAGACGGGGAACTCCAATGGAGGGATATGCAAGGATAGGAGACAAACCCATATCCGAGAGGGGATTCATCATTGAGCCGGATTATGTGGTTGTTTTGGACCCGACAATTGTAGGTGCTGTGAACCTGGAAGCAGGGATGAAAGATGATGGGAAGATCATCGCCAACTCCCCTGTTTGCCTTGAGTTCAAGCACCAATCAGTATGCGTCGATGCCACCTCCATCGCCCTTGAAAAAATGAAAGCTCCCATAACGAATACGGCAATGTTGGGAGCTTTTACCGGAGTAACTGGTTTGATAAGCCTCGACTCTGCAGAAAAAGGGGTCAGGGCAATGTTGGGGAAGAAGTTCTCAGAAGATATAATAAAGAAAAATATCGACGCTGTAAGAGCGGCATTTCAAGAGGTTCAGTGATGGAGAGACAATATATCAGAGGAGGAGCAATACATAACTCAGGAAATTCCGTGGCATACAAGACCGGTGGTTGGCGTGTCTTTAGACCTATTATTAACCAATCCAAGTGCAATAGTTGTAAACTCTGTTATTGGTACTGTCCTGACAATACCATCATATGGGAAGAGGACAATGTAACTATTGATTATGAGTATTGTAAAGGTTGCGGTATATGTGCCCATGAGTGTCCAACAGATGCAATTCAAATGGAGAGAGAGAAATTATGAGAATGTACCTGTCAGGTTCTGATTGTTTGGCCCATGGTGTGAGACTTTCGAGGGTTGAAGTGATATCTGCTTATCCTATTACACCAAATTCCCTTGTCTTAGATACACTTTCGAACATGGTCGATAGCGGAGAACTGGATGCGGATTCCGTGAATGCAGAATCAGAAATAGGGGCCATGAATATATGCGCCGGTGCAACCGCTGCCGGGTTGAGATCTTTTACGTGCACATGTGCCCAGGGTCTGGCGTATATGAAAGAGATGCTATGGATGGCTTCAGGTATGGCCTTGCCGGTGGTTGTAGGTGATACAAGCCGTGCAATAGGTTCTCCTCAGACCTTTTCCTCTGATTTTTCAGATACTCTTTCAGAGAGAGATGCAAGTTTTCTCCAGTACTACTGCGAAAATGCCCAAGAGGCTTTAGATTCAATGATTATGGCATACAAAATAGGTGAAGATGCAAGGATTCTTCTCCCCAGCATGGTTGTTATCGAAGGATTTCGCCTCTCCCATACATATGAACAAGTGGATGTTCCTGACCAGGAGTTAGTGGATCGGTTCCTGCCCAGATATAATCCAAAACATGCCTTTATTGATCCCAATTATCCCATAATGCAGGGAGGACCTGCACTTTCAACCATCACTTTCGATGGTTTAAAGTACCAACAGTTCATGGCCATGGAGAAGGCGAAGGAAGTCATCAAAGAGGTCTGTAATGAGTTTGCCGACCTCTTTGGGAGAGACTATCATGGATTGACCGAATCGTATATGATTGAGGATGCTGAGCTTGTGGTCGTGGGTATGGGCTCTGTTGTCGGGATAATACGGGAAATGGTGGATGAGTACAGACAAAAGGGTCACAAGATAGGGATGTTGAAGCTCAGGTGCTTCAGACCCTTTCCAAAAGAGGAAATAAGGGATTGTCTCGAAAACGTAAAGAAGATCCTGGTTCTTGACAGGGCAACTTCCCCAGGTTCCGGTGGAATTACGTATCTTGAGGTGAAAGCAGCCCTTCAGCGAACACCTGCCATCATATCGAACTGTATTATAGGCAGTCAGGATATCCTTCAGCGGGACATTTCAGTGATCTTTGATATGGCTTTAGACAGAGACGATGAGTTCACTGAATGGTACAAACAGGAATTCAAAGAGGACGTCCTGCAACTCAGCGGATATGACAATTACGAAAAACTCGTACGATCCGAGAAGGTTGACAGGCAAATCGAAGAAGGTGTGGACATTCAGGCATTGGGCAACCCATTCTGTCCTGGATGTGGTGGTCTGATATGTGCCAAATTGGCATTCAGTGTCTATGACAAAAATTCGTTTATCACGGCAAGCTGCGGTTGTCTGGGTGTTATACCGGCTGCCTTTCCCCAGACATGTATGAAGGTTCCTTCTGCATTTTTTAGTTTCAGCAGTGCCGGAGGCGCAGCAAGCGGTGTTGAAGTGGCACTGAAAAGGATGCAAATGGATATGGATATTTTTCTTTTGGGAGGGGATGGAGGTATTCTCGATATCGGTCTACAAACCCTGTCCGGGGCACTGGAGAGGGGTCACAATATAACGTATCTTCTTTATGACAATGAGGCGTATATGAATACAGGAGTTCAAAGGAGCGGATCTACACCTTACCTTGCCAGGACAAAGACAACACCCAGTGGGAAGAAGGAACGCAAGAAGGATATAATGAAGATAGTGGAAGCCCATGAAAACGTATATACAGCAACAGCTTCTCCGGCGTATCCCCAGGATCTTTTGCGTAAACTGAAGAAAGCAAAAGAACATAAGGGCCCGTCCTTTATCTATGCAATCGCCCCATGTCCCACTGGATGGGAGTATGAGAGCGCCTTAACAATAGAGATTGCCCGTCTCGCCGTACAGACCGGTTTTGTTGTGCTCTATGAATATGAGGATGGGAAAAGGACCATAAACAGAATACCAAAGAAGAGGAAACCTGTGGAAGAGTATCTTTCAAAGCAGGGAAGGTTTTCTCACCTCAGTCAGGAACAGATACTTGAGATCCAACGCAATGTGGATAAGAGGTTCGACAAATTAATCAATGAGGCTAAGGGTCTGTAATAATTAGTGTCTGAACGAAAACTAGGATTTTTCGTCAAGGTCAAGGAAGATCAAAATTTTAACCGCAGGAATATATT
>JAXHSZ010000170.1:0-3382 GCA_034190725.1 Thermodesulfobacteriota bacterium | reverse complement strand
AAGTAGCGACCGGATTCCCCAAGCACCTCGACCGGGGTGTTGGAATAAAGCCTTGTTATCACCTTATATCCTTTGCCGGGTCTGTCCCTTAGATTAAGAATGAGCATATCCGATACATATCGCGTATCTCCATGGGCAGACCCAAATGGAAAAGGCAGCTGAATAATGAGCACAAAAAGGATCAATAATACTGATTTTCTCATTCCTATGGTCTCCATAATAATCTTTCGAATCCCTCACGAATGGAAATATCTTCATATCTCCCTGTTATCAGTCTCCATTGCTTTCCACCAAAGTGTGTGTCTCTTTGATCTTTCATTTCTGTTCGAACGGTTTTTTGTTTTTTCTTAAGCTTCTTTTGTCCTCTGTGATTCTCCTCAGGTCTTCGGGTGTTTCAATGATATGGGGAGTAATAAAGATCATGAGATTTGTCTTTGAATCTTGTTGGTAAAATGCTTTGAAGAACCATCCCATGATGGGGATATTGCCTAAACAGGGAACCTGAGAAAGACCTTTTCTCATATCATCTCTTATCAAGCCTCCTATGACGATCATTGCACCATCTTCTACGAGTACAGTGGTCTTTGCCAACCTCTTCGTTGTATTGATTGCGCCGACATCTATCTCTTTCATAAAGTTCTTGATCTCTAATAATATCTCCAGGTTGACCGTTTCTCCCTGACTGATCTGAGGAATAATACGGAGAGTAACACCAAGATCATTGTATTCAAAGGTTTTGGTGATGCCGCCTGTGTCTATGGACTGGGAAGACACGAGAAAAGGGCGTTCCTCCCCGACGACTATCTCGGCCTCTTCGTTATCCATGGTTAATATATGGGGGGTTGACAGAATGTTTATTTCACTGTTGGCTTGAAACGCCCGAATCAGGGCACCTATGTTTAAGAACTCCGTCCCGCCAAATTCCATAGTTCCTTTTAAAGCACCCAGAAAAAGCCCTGAGGGACTTGCACCATAGGGGTTGATTGTCAGTTGATCGATACCTCCCGTGCCTTCGGAATCTAAGGGAAGACTTGTGCCGCCGTAAAGTGTGACCTCCCCATTATCCGATAGTTCTGGAACTCTCCATTCAATACCGAGTTCTTTCGACATGTTGATGGAAACTTCAGCGATAAGGGCCTCAATCAACACTTGTTCATTCATGATGTCAAGTTTTTTTATTATTTTTTTCAATACCGCGTAATCTTGAGGTGATGCTGCGATTATTAGTGAATTTGTTGTATTATCAACAGAGATTATAACGTTATCTCCAAGTGCAGGCGACCTTCCTTTTCTCAGCCTTCTCTTTGATGGAAGTTTGGAGAGAAGACCAGCTAAGTCCTCTGAAGAGGCATTTTCCAAATAATATACATGTATTTTGCTCTTACTCCTCGATATCGGTTTATCCAACTTTTTTATCAGATCCGTAATCTCATTTACAACATGCGAGTTTGCCAATATAATAAGCGTATTCGTTCTCTTGTCAGGAATAATCTTTACAGGGGCATCAGTAGTAATGGTAATCTTTCTTCGACGCCTTCTTCTGGTTTTTCTTCGTCTCTCCTTCGAATTAAATAATGGAAGCAATTCCCCTGACAAGATCTCAGCCGATGCATATTCCAACTGTATTATCTTTGCCATTGCCATTGAACCGGCCACATCGATCTCCTCAATGATCTTCATGAGACGATGGATGTTCGAAGACATATCCGTAATGATAAGGGTATTGGTGGCAGGATACGCTCCTATGTGACTTCTCCTCGAAACCAGGGGCCTGAAAAGTTTTTTTATCTCGTTTGCATCAGCATATTTCAAAGGGACCACTTGCGTAACGATCTTGTCTTCCCTATCAACGGTTATAAGGTCTTTGCTGATTCGGGCCTCTACGGCTTTCGTTCTTGCATGTCGTAATCGTATGATCTTTAATGAATTTCCTGCCTCCACTGTGGTGTAACCGTTCACTTCCAATAGAGACTCAAAGACCTTCAGGGCTTCATCGACAGGGATCTTTGTGGGACAAAAAATTGTGCCCCTGCCTCTCACATTGTCATCCACGATAAAGTTCTTGTCGGTAAGTTCGCTTATATACCTTGCTATTAATTTTATATCAACATTATCGAAGTCCATCGTGACCATCTTGTTCCCATTCGACTTGCGGCCCTCTTCTTCATAACCCGCAGTATTTTGGACGGAAGAGAGAAAAAACCAACCAATGATAAAGATAAGGGGCAGAAACAGGGGCTTTTTTATCCATTCTATCATACAATATCCCAACGATCAACACTGATCCGGTGCAGGGCTCGAACTTCGGCAGAAATGAAACAGCACGGCTTGCAATATTTATATGCTTTTTTGTTTTTACAGTAACCATTCACAGGTTTCATTCTTGATGTTCTTGTTTGCTTAAAACTTACCATTACGAAGAATATAATCGTGGTTTCAGGTGTCAGGAGAGAGAAACACAAGAAACGCACTCTTCAATCGAGCATCATAGCTTTTTTAGATCTCAAGGTTCTCTCCATACACACAGTTCTTTTTTGCCACTACGTTCTTCCTTGAACCTGAAACCTGTGAACCCTAAACCCGTGAACGGTTACATTTTAAATATATCTTTATATTTTTATTCAATTTTGTATTTCCGAAATGCTCTTCTCCCATCCATGAGCTCATTGGCGCCAAAGTTTTTAGGAAATCGCCCTGTTGACTCCAAAGAAGATAAATAGTCTTTGAAGAATGACTGACTTTCTCGATTTGTTAAATAGATGATATCCTGTATTCAATAGGAAATGATAATATATTTCCTCTGAAGGTATTTTAAAACATCCGACCTCGACGGTGTTTGTGGGGTGAGGAAACCATGTACTAACTAACTGTAAATTAAAAAGTATTCTCCATGGATACAGTGATATTCAATTGAGTGGTTGGGATTTCTCCGTTCAACGTTTAAGGTTGAAGGAAACGAGACACCTTGCAATTTGTGAGTTTGTTACTCCTCAATCATGGATCATGGATTGTGCACCATGAACAATGATTTATTTCATCCTGGTATAGTATTTTTTACAACATTGCGATACAGGTTGGTCATTTGACTAGGCGTTTGAATACGGAGATTGATCTGTTCATGGTAACCATTCACGGTTAGCAGTTATCGGTTCACGGTTTTATTACTAAATTCCATAAGCACTTAAAAATCCAATTGATACCGATTTCAATTTTAAATTAGTTTCTTTGAATTTATTTCAAAAGTATCTTAATGTTACGTTGAACACAAACATGAATTCTCAATTCAGCATCCATACTTCTTGTTTTCTGTTCTTTGTCAACCGCTCACTGTGAACTGAAAACTGAAAACCGTGAACGGTTACTGTTCATGCAAGAATAAGAA
>JAXHSZ010000017.1:0-12320 GCA_034190725.1 Thermodesulfobacteriota bacterium | reverse complement strand
TAAAAATCCAATTGATACCGATTTCAATTTTAAATCAGTTTCTTTTGGTTTCTTTTAAAAGCATCTTAACATTACGTTGAACACAAACATGAATTCTCAATTCAGCGTCCATACCTCTTGTTTTCTGTTCTTTGTCAACCACTCACTGTGAACTGTAAACTGAAAACCGTGAACGGTTACCCCAGATTTCATTCTAATTCGTTGATCTTGTTTCTCTCAAGGACAGTCTCTGCCTGGAATGAATATACTTAATGATCACTTCTCTATTATAATCACTGATGTGTAAAAATTCCACTGCGCAGATGTATCGGTAGAGTGGATCCTTATGCCTGATGGGTTGCACCCTTTTGATCACAGCATTGACAACAATCCTCTCACCTTGAGGAATATTAAAAGATATATTGTTGAGGATCATTGATCTTTTCAGCGTATCAGGTCCGAATCTCGTGTAAAAGGATATCCCCCCTCCACTTATATCTCTTGCTTCAAAACGATACTCTTTATGTCCCAATTGGACATTAACAAACATCAGCGTATCAATCCTATAATATTTTCGCTTATCATCTTTTTCTTCCATGTATCCAGGTTTCTTAGAAACCGACGAAGGACTCCTCTTTCGCCAATAATCTATGAGAAAAATTATTATGATTATAGAAAGAAAGACAGCCACTCCGATGATCCACAATCCTGCCCCTGATTCCTCATTTTCAGGTGGGAAGAATATCTTCGACCTCTTGGAATTTATCGTAAAGTGATACAGCAGCTTTGATATGAAAGCATCAATGGAATAAAACATCCTCACCTCATGTCCATGCACAAATGGCTATTTTCCACAATCTCTGTGTCAGACTCAGATGCGAATTTTACACAAATTGAACCTCGGTTGAGTACCGCTGATATGATTCTCTTCAAAAGCGAAAATGCCTAACATATCTTAATTCCGGATGAACACCTCCTTCACATCAAGAAAGGGAGACAGATTATCCCCTTCTCATAAGAAAGCTTACCTAACGAGAAGGATTTTTTCAAGAAAATTATAATTTTAACCCTGGTTATTGTGCTTTTTAATGAGTGCACATATGTTTCCCGATGTATTTGAAGTATTGCTTTTCTATCAAAAAGGAGTAATGGTTTATAGATTTTGTTTGTCACTGAGTTCTTTCTTGAACCTGAAATCAGACGCCAGAAACCTGTGAATCCACGAATAGCTCCATTTCTTCAAAAAGGAAGGTTTTCATAATGATCTTGACCCTTTCAGAGAAATATTATAGTCTTGATCAGTATTTCAGCAGCTCTGGAGAAGGTTATGCCGGCGAATCTGCCCCCCCAGTATTTTGAGGTGGAAAAAGAGTACAGGCTTGCCAAGACCAACAAAGAGAAGATAAAGGCATTGGAAGCCATGCTCACGATTGTCCCCAAGCATAAAGGGACAGACAAACTCCGTGGGCAGTTAAGGAAAAAGATATCAAGATTAAAGGATGAATCTCAAAAGAAGCATGCAACAAGTAAAAGGGGATATTTCTTTAATATAGAAAAGGAAGGAGCAGCTCAAGTTGTCTTAACCGGGCCTCCAAATGTAGGCAAGTCTGAAATACTTTCTCGAGTGACTAAAGCCCTGTCTGAGATAGCAGACTACCCTTTCACAACAAGAAAGCCCATAGCAGGTATGATGAGATTTGAAAACATCCAGATACAATTGGTAGATACACCTCCTCTCGCTAAGGAGTATACGGAACAGTGGATTTTCAATATCATCAGAAATGCGGATGCTTTATTGATGGTGGCTGATCTGGGGACAGATCCTTTAGAACAGCTGGAGACCACCCTGGAAGAGTTGAAAAGGCATAAGGTGAAGCCTATAGGAAAGGGATTAATGGAGAAGGCAGATGAGGGTTTTGTCAATAAGAGCACATTGATTGTTTGTAATAAAAACGACCTTGATGGAGCTCCTGAGTCCTTTGAGGCTCTTCAAGACCTCTATGGAGAAGAATTTTCACTGATCTCCATATCGGCAACAGAGGGAGTCAACCTTGAGCAGATGAAGAGATCCACCTTTGAGATATTGAATATTATTCGTGTGTACACGAAGGCCCCAGGGAAGGCAGAAGACAGAAACGCCCCGTTTATTTTGAAGAGAGGCAGGACCGTGCAGGACCTGGCGGAAAGGGTTCATAAGGACTTTGCCAAAAAATTAAAATACGCCAGGATCTGGGGTTCTGAAAAGTACAGCGGTCAGATGGTTCAGAAAGACCATGTACTCAGAGATGGTGATATTATCGAACTGCACATATGAAGAATTGTGAGTTACCTCTTTTACTCGCCCCCATTGCCTAGGACTCAGGTTACAGGGCACAGATTTTGATATTCACTGAATTCTTTCTTGAACCTGAATCCCATGAACTCTGGATACCGAGAACGGGGTACTCTTTCACAATATTAGAATGACACTTCTTTCCATTTGTTGTATTCAATGTGTTTCTTGATGGCATTGGCAGCCCGGGAAGCAGTAGGATATACAGGCATGCCTGCAGAGACAAATTCTTGCTGGGCCGCATATGTTTCTCTATTCATTTTTGGGCGAATACCTGGTTGAATAACCATTGCTATGGGTTTTTTTGAGCTTTTGTGTGATACAAGCATTGTTTTTGCCATGATTTCATACATATTCTGGTAGCTTGTCCATGATGGGTATACATCGGTTGACAGAAGCAATCCTATAATCAGATCGATTCCATCCCATTCGGAGATTATTTTTATAGTCTCCAAAAAATGTTCAGGATCCCAAATGATTAATTGTGAATCAATTGGGTTTTTTACGCTGTTTCCCGCCTGGGGGGTAAATCTCAAGAGACGATCTCTTATTTCCTTGGGAAACTGAGGTATGGCTAACCCATTGTTTTCACAGTCATCAGCAGCAAGAACACTGGCTCCACCGCCGACACCGACTATAGCAGTGTTCCCCCTTTTAAGAGCAGGCATGAAACAGAATGTCACGAGAACATCGGAAAGTTCCTCCAGACTGTAAACCCTAATGATACCCAACTTTTTACAAAGGGCATCCCAGACATTATTGCTGCTTGTGAGGGCTCCGGTGTGACTTGCTGCAGCTCTTGCTCCAGCTTCAGCTACACCACCTTTCAAGAGAATCACAGGTTTTTTTCTGGTAGCGTTTGTCAATGCATCAACAAACCTTTGCCCTTGCCTGACACCTTCTATATAGAGACATATGATCTCTGTCTCAGGATCTTGGGCAAAGTAATCGAGAAAATCAGACTCGTTCAGATCTGAAGCATTTCCATAACTGGCCACCTTGCTGAACCGTATCCCCCGTGGAGCACCCATTTGGACCAAGTGAATACTGTTTCCACCGCTCTGACAAAGATAGGCAACAGATCCATGCTCTTTAGGAAATTCCGACCAATAGGATAACTTTCCTTTAGGACAGTACAAGCCCATGCAATTTGGGCCGATAATACGAACCCCTCCCTTGCGAGCAATCTCTGTGATTTCCAATTCTAAAGATTTTCCTTGTTGTTCTCCGGTCTCGCTGAAACCCGATGTAAAGAATTGAACGGCTTTGACACCTTTTGTAACACAATCCCGCATAAGCTGAGTGGCACCATGGGCTGGAATCGTGGCAATGACATAGTCCACTGTGTTGGGTATGTCATTGAGGGTTGGGTATGCTTTCATACCCATTATTTCTCCGCCTTTTGGATTGACAGGGTAAACTTCTCCCTCGAAATCAAATTCAAATATAGGGTTTAAAAAGAGTTCAGCCACAGGGCTATGAGGATCACTTGGAATTCCAACCATAGCGATAGACTTTGGGTAAAAAAGGTCATCAATTTGTTTGATCGTATCGTCAACCATTTTAGAACGAAGCTCCTTTCTCTTTTCAGATCATTTTTATCGTATGAAATAGAACGCGATCAGCAAGAAGCGACTCTTTTCAAAAAGCCAAACTGTCACCCCTTATTTCATTATGATTAAAACCGATTTTTCCACTTTTCGAAGGTGTTGTTATGAAATAAGTATCATAATGTAGTGTCCGAACGAAAACTGTCTTTTTCGCCAATCTTTGCGTCAGATAAAAATTTTAATCCTTCTTGAACTTGACGAAAAATCCTAGTTTTCGTTCAGACACTAATGTATGTTATTTCTGGTCAACTTTGAACAGTCCTCAGATGATATTCCATATGGGTTTGACTGTTTCTCTGTTTTGTGAGTCAGGAAAATACCCTGAGTCGTTGAGAAGTGACCAAAGAGAAAATGAAAGGCATCAAGCTAATATAAAAGAGGGAAGATTCAATGTCAATGAAATAGAAAGTCACATCCCATTGAGTACTGATTTTCTGCTGTATATGATTGGTTGAGATATCTCGTGACCTGTTTCATAAATTGTGTGGTGTCAAATGGTAATTTGATAGTACTGTATCTCATCCGTTTCAAGGCAGCATTGAGATGCGAAATTCAAATATCAAAGCACGAAACAAATTCAAATGATATAAATAGTATCCGAACGAAAACTGTCTTTTTCGCCAATCTCTGCGTCAGAAAAAATTTTAATCCTTAAAATATTCAATATATTCCTGCGGTTAAAATTTTGATCTTTCTTGAACTTGATGAAAAATCCTAGTTTTCGTTCAGACACTAAATAGAAAACAACAGTACCATAAAGAACTCGTTTTGAGTTTTAATATTAGTTTAAATTTTGATATTTGAATTTTCATTACGGTTGATGCATTTTGTCAACATGTCAAATTGCCAAAATCATGCACAGAACTACTGATACATCACACGATGAGAGTTGCTTTTAACACATGTTTTCATTCAAAGGAGATACTTTCACTCACAGATCCCGTATAATCTTAATCATATCCAATGCCGTAATGATGCCCACTAACTTTTCATTATGGGTTACAAAAACCCTGTGGATGCGACCTTTGATCATCGCGTCTGCTACATGCTGCACCTTTGTATCTTCATTCACATCAAATATGATTGGCGTCATAATATCTCCAACAGTAACGGGCCATTCGCCGCCTATACGAAACGATGCAATTTCATCCCTTGAGTATTTGTATTCCAATGCATGAAAATAGTATTCATGGGGCTCAGCAGACTGGAAATGTCTTATTGGTAAACTGTTGTATCGGACAATGTCCGTAAGAGAAACTACACCGACCAGCTTCCCATCATCAGATATAACCGGTGCTCCTGATATGGAGCTATCTATAAGAAAGTTTGCCAGTTGCTCAACTGTCCAATCTCTTCGCACGGCCAAAATATTTCGATTCATAATATCTCTTGCTGCTATCTCTTTCACGGCTCCCTCCTTTCTGTTTCCTTTCCATTAACCTTGGGCAGCCAATAGTACTTTTAAAATTATGCGATATGTGCATTCAGCAAAGCATACTGCTTGCAGGGTACTTGTTTGTCTGCTTCTTATAAACTCAAGGTTTCCATCATACGTTTGTATAAAGGGACTGAAGCTTTGTATTTCTTTTCGGCTGCTTGCCAGCTACTTACGTAGAAGAAGCAAATGAAGCAAGCAGCCGGTACTTACTGCAATTCTGCTTAATCGCACAGGTTGAAATTAGTATAATGAGTGTCCATCTAGAAATGAGATATTTTCTGCAAAGACAAGGAAGATGATGATTTTAACCGCAGGAATACATTAGATATTTTGAGGATTAAAATCTGAGTCTGATGCAGAGATTGCGGAAAATAGCCATTTATGGATAGGCACTGATTAGAAGAGAAAAGGTTTAAGTAACTTGCCCAATGTCATGATGAGTCCAGGAGGATTAATGAAAATAAAAAAGGAAGAACACGGATATCGTAGCGCTGAAAGGTAATGTTGTGAATAAAAACAGAACCAGCTGCTGTACGGAAGCTGGTCACATCATTCATCATCTATTGAGAAATGAAAAAAACCTCCTCTATAATCATTCTATGTATAGATGAGCTATTGGTCAAGAAATAAATGGTTGGTTTACAATGTCGAATTTGAGATTTTTTTTGGTGTTATTGAGAATAGACTTGACAAAGCCTATTTTGTGTATAAGGTATAATAGAAGAGAAAAACAAAAAAAGATAACAGGAGGCAAAGATGTTTCAAGTATCTGACAAAGCTGGCGAAATGATGACGGAGTACTTCAAAGAAAAGCAAGAGGATCCTTACGTAAGGATAGTACTGAATGAAGGTGGTTGAGCCGGTCCCGCACTGGGAATGGTTCTGGATGAACCGAAAGAAAATGATGAAATTGTCAAAAACAACGGAAACACATTTCTGATTGACAAGGAACTTCTTGATCGAGTCCAGCCCGTCAAAGTTGATTATGTTGAAAATGAAATGGGATCAGGATATACGATATCTTCCAATGTTTCGGGAGGTGGTGCTTGCGGAGGTTCATGCAGTTGTTAAGATAAGAAGGGGTGAGAGGGGCTCTTTTATTACAAAAAGGGTCCCTTGTCGCATTTTCAATGATCCGGGATTGACTTTATTCCTAGAATGATGATGAGATGTCTATTCTATGTTGAATGAAGAATGGGAGATCAGGGTACGTATCATCCTTCGTATTTAGAAATTCATGTCCGAACAATACATTTTCCTCACCGTATCATTATTCCCCTTTTAAAGATTGTTGAAAAACCATGCCATATTCTTTGTTTGTCGTTCATTAGAGGGGGAAAATGATCCCTTTGCAGGATGAGAATCCTTCCAGTACAATTCCCTTCGTTAATTTTATTTTCATATTGGCTAATATCTCAATTTTCATGTATCAGAAGATTTTTACACCAGGACGTATAGATCACTTATATTACCAATTGGGTTGCATTCCATACGAATTCACTCATTTTGTGGATATAAATCCTCCATCTTTGGTGCCTGTACCTTTTACGATCTTCACGGCGATGTTCATGCATGGAGGATGGATTCACCTCTTCAGCAATATGCTTTTCCTTTGGATATTCGGTGATAATGTTGAGGACATTCTTGGTCATGTGAGATATCTTTTTTTCTACATGATAAGTGGGATTTTTGCGTCTCTTTTTCATATATTCACAAATGTCAACTCCCAGATCCCCAGTGTGGGAGCCAGTGGCGCTATTGCGGGAGTTATGGGGGCATACATATTTCTCTTTCCAAAAGCGCGCATTAAAACTCTTCTGATTCTGGGGATACTCATCCAGATAGTGAGAATTCCGGCTGTAATTATCCTTGGTTACTGGATATTCATTCAGTTTTTAAGTGGATTTGCAGAATTTGGGTCACAAAGAGGAGGCGGTATTGCTTGGTTTGCTCATATAGGAGGATTCGTAGTCGGATTTTTTCTTATAATCATTATGAAGAAACGCAGGCAAGGGGCCTATCAAAGGAAGTAAAGGGGATTATTGAAAAGATATGCCTTTCAGACGTATTTCATGGCAGACACTCACTTCATTTCTTCTCACTGGCATTGTCATAGTGGGAAAAATGCATGGAAAAGGTACCTCTTCCTTGGCTGGACGACCTCAGATCAGTGGAATAACCAAACATCTTCACTAAAGGCATCAATGACTTAATGGTCTTCAACTTCCCTTTTGAACCAATTTCCTCAATCTTTCCCCCTCTGGAGTTGATGTCTCCGATTATCTCACCCATGAAATCTTCGGGAACCACTATATCCACTACCATAATGGGTTCGAGGAGTATTGGACCTGCTCTCTCACATCCCTTCTTAAAGGCCATGGATGCTGCAACCTTGTATCCGAGTTCTGTGGACTTCAGTTCGTGAAAGGAGCCGTCAATAAGGCTTATGGCCACGTCTACTATCTTGCAACCTCCGATAATACCAAAATTAGCAGACTCTATAACGCTCTCTTCAATAACTGGTAAGTAGTGGTGAGGAATTATTTCATCCTTCAACGTGTTTGTAAAACTGATTCCATATCCTCTTTCTTTCGGTTCAAGGCGCAAAAAGAGATGCCCGAAATTCAGACGACCTTCTATCTCCTTTTCAAAACTCCCCTCAACCTCCACAGTACTTTCTATGGTTTCACGATAAACCACTTGAGGCTTCCCCACGTTTACCTTTATATTAAAATCTCGAAGCAGCCTGTTCACCAGAATATCCAGATGGAGTTCTCCCATTCCTGAGATAATGGTCTGGCCGGTATCCTCATCAATCCTCACCCTGAACGTTGGATCTTCTTCAGCCAGCTTCTCAAGAGAAAAGGGCAGCTTCTCTTCATCGTCTCGTGTTTTCGGCTCTATGGCCACAGAGATGACGGGATCATATGTGTCTATGGGTTCCAAAAAGATCGGATGGGCTTCATCACAGAGAGTGTCACCTGTCATGGTATACTTTAATCCCATGGCCGCTACGATATTTCCGGCCATGACTTCCTGTATTCTTTCTCTTTTATTTGCATGCATTTGCAGGATTCTGGCGATCTTTTCCCGCTTGCCCCTTGTAGGGTTGAATATCTCAGCACCTGCCTGTAAACTCCCTGAATACACACGAAAATAAGTCATTCTGCGCCCTTGATCCATCATGATCTTGAAAGACAATGCTGAGAAATGTTCATTGTTGCTGCTTAGCCGTTCCTCTGCTTTCCCGGTTATTGTGTTGATGCCCTGGACAGGGGGAACATCCAGGGGGGAAGGAAGGAAATCAACTATGGAATTCAAAAGGGGCTGTATGCCTTTATTTCTCAGACCAGCTCCGCACATCACAGGAACCAACTTGTAGTCGATTGTGGCCTTTCTGATAGCCTTTTTTATCTCTGACTCAGTCAAGGGTTCTCCATTAAGGTACTTTTCAGTAAGGAGATCATCGGTCTCAGCAACAGCCTCTAAGAGCTTTTCCCTGTATTTTTCACTTTGAACCTTAATGTCTTGTGGTATTTCTATCTCATCATAAGTAGCTCCCAGGGTTTCTTTATGCCAGAGTATGGCCTTCATTGTGATGAGGTCAATTATACCCAGAAAGTCTTCTTCCTTTCCAAAAGGCAATTGGATTAAAAGCGGGTTGGCTCCAAGCCGATCCTCCATCATTGTTACGGTTCTATGGAAATCAGCTCCCACCCGGTCCATTTTGTTGATGAAGACTATCCTTGGAACCTGATACTTATCTGCTTGATGCCAAACCGTCTCCGATTGTGGTTCAACACCTCCCACAGCACAGAACACGACAACAGCACCATCCAGTATCCTGAGAGATCTCTCCACCTCTATTGTGAAATCCACATGTCCTGGTGTATCGATGATATGGATTTCGTGATTTATCCAGTTGCATGTGGTAACAGCCGATGTTATGGTGATTCCTCTCTCTTGCTCCTGGATCATCCAGTCCATTGTCGCTTGTCCGTTGTCAACTTCCCCTATCTTATGCGATCGACCGGTATAATACAGTATTCGCTCGGTAATGGTAGTCTTTCCTGCATCGATATGAGCTATTATCCCTATATTTCTGATTTGAGATAATTTAACCTTCTTTGACATTCAATTCCCCACGATTTTTCTATTGCTTTTAAACGGCGTCCTGGCAAAGATGTGTCCGGCAATGGTATCAACCTTTTCCCCTTCCACAAGAATCTGGACCTTTTCAATCTCTTCAAAATTCAGAGTGAGAGAATTCACAATTGAGTAAATTGTAAGTAACTCAGCTGAACTTCCTCCTGTATGTTTTTGTGTCAGCTCGGAGCTGAAGTCAACATGTGCCAAATGGTTTGTGTCAACGGAAAAGTGAAGGAGGCTCGTGCCATGAGGAATGGTCTTCGTAAGAGATGTTTTTGGTCCTTTGAGCAACTCCAAAATGACCTGTTCAGCCTGAGAGGTTGTATCCCTGCCCGCATCAATTCTCCTTTCTTCTTGTACGAGGCTTCTGCTCTTTGGATCTGCAAAATACAGATTCACCGTAATCTCATGCCTTTGCTGACCAATTTCTGTGATCTTCTTATGTATCTTGTGATGGTACTTGTAGTAAAAGAATGAACTCACGAAGAATACCATCAAGGCAATGAGAAGTACAAAGAAAAAGCCGGATCCACGCTTGTCCTTTTTTGTGGACTTTTTTCTTTTATTTTTTCTCTTCCCTTTTTTTGACGTCTCCACCTATACGCCCTCAATGCTCAGGATCTGCAAAGGAATTCTTTGCTTGATCCTCAAAAACAATATCATCGAAATGGATTTGGCTATTCTTTCGGTTTTTATGTTTTGGATCGAACCAATATCACCTCAATCCAAGTGCTCATATGCAAGGATCATTCATTTACAGAGCCTAAGATTGTTTGTTTGACATCACTGATGTGCATGGCTTGTAAGAATCTTCTCCCTCCTTTTATAAGAGACTCAGGTGCATCAGTCACATAGAATTGATGAACAGCGTCTTCATGTTTGCTTCTGAGTAAATTGTGAGACCTCATAATCATTGAAACTTCAATGGCAGTCTCTTCCGCAGAGTCCACGAGAAGCACTTCCTCACCCAGAACCTTGCGAATTACATCTTTTAACAATGGATAATGTGTGCAACCGAGTATCAAAGTGTCAATGTCAGCATCCTCCAGTTCTTGAAGGTATATTTGAGCAGTTAAGAATGCGATTTCATTGTCCGTCCAGCCTTCTTCAACCAGGGGAACAAAGAGAGGACATGGCTTACTGATTGTTTCAATGCCTGGATTGATCTTTTTGATCGATTGAACATAGGCACCACTTTTTATTGTTCTTTCCGTCCCTATGATTCCAATTCTATCTCGCTCAGTGGAATGAGCTGCCTTTCTTGCACCAGGTTCTATTACTCCGATAATGGGGAGATGAAATCGTTCCATTAATGTGGAGAGCCCAACAGCAGAAGCAGTATTGCAAGCAACCACCAACATTTTTATATTCTTGCTTAATAGAAACTGTGCATTTTCCAAAGAGTATCTGATTACAGTCTCTGCTGATTTTATTCCATAGGGAACTCGTGCAGTATCTCCCAGGTAGATGGTATTCTCATTTGGGAGAATGTTCATAATCTCTTTCAGTACCGTCAATCCACCAATACCCGAATCAAAGATTCCAATCGCGCTATCCATATATCACCTTATCAATCCAATATCCAGGATAAGGTCTCTATAAATAGGTCAATTCCCCCGCTTTGTCAAGGACAATTGAACAGAATGCCTAGAATGAAGCTTGGTTTGAAGGAGGATATCTGAAGGAGGAGAGGTTTCCCGTTTTCTTTACGGTGCACCCTTTTTAATACGTAATACTCTGGAAAGTTGTTTTTGAGGAATTGTGAGAGGGAAAAAGGTATCTACCTATCCTGTCCATATACGACAATACGTATCTTTTGAACTGGATTAATCGCTCTCTCCATTGTGTATACTCATAGCCTTTTCAACCAATTGAAAATCAACCGATTGAAAAGGCTCCGTTACATTCATGATCTCTTTTAGCCGGGGAGTCAATTCATCCATTTGAGCTCTCCCTTCGTCAACTCTTCGAATCAGTTCGTCGTCTTTTGCTTCCTGGTTTACATTGAAATATTCGATGATTAATTGCATGAGACTGATGATAGCCATATTTTCCTGGGCCATGTGAAAAGCCTGAAATCCTTTGATTTTTTTTCGACTTTTTTCCACTTCTCTCTGCTCTGCATCATTCTGTTTTTCCAATGATTGGACCAACTCGTCAAATTCAGCCATGACCTTGTCCAACTCATCCCGAACTTCAGCAAGTCTGTCGAGATATGTGTCAAGCAAAGAGTGTGCATTGGGTATAAGAGTATAAGAGGGGGGCTCGAAGTCTCCGTCTTGATACTCCAGACAATTCTCCTCATCTTTGCAGCAGCAATAGTCGTTGCGCCTTAAAAGACAGTCTGCGCATAGAGAACGTCCGCAATACATACACGTATCTTCTGCTTCACTTTCAGGATGATGAAAACATTTGATTTTCATTTTCTTCAGTCTCCGTTTTCTTCAGTGCGAAGTAATATTTTAATACTATTGCGCTCACGTATGTCCATCCATAAATAGTTATTTTCCCCAATCTCTTCGACTTCCGTGAACTTGAAAAAAATATCTCATTTCCTGATGAACACTCACTATACCAGAAGGGATGAGTAAAAAACAATAGAAAAGCAATGTTCTCAATTATTGTATCTAATGTCTAGATTCCGCTCCTTCATGATTCGTTCCTTGTCTTCTTGTGGAACTTTTGTTAGTATAGTGTCCGAATGAAAACTGTCTTTTTCGCCAATCTCTGCGTCAGATAAAAATTTTAATCCTCAAAATACTCAATGTATTCCTGCGGTTAAAATTTTGATCTTCCTTGACCTTGACGAAAA
>JAXHSZ010000169.1:0-4332 GCA_034190725.1 Thermodesulfobacteriota bacterium | reverse complement strand
AGAGAGAAGGCTTTGAAAGTCAGGTAAAGGTTTCCGTAACCAAGCGAGGTGTGGTTTTGGATATATCTGATGCAGTCCTATTTGACTTGGGATCCGCTGATGTAAATCCTGGTGCATATCCTCTTCTAGACAAGATTGGAGATGAGATAAAAAAATCTTCTCTTTCCATCGGTATTGAGGGCCATACAGATAATTTACCCATAAAGACTGATCAATTTCCTTCCAATTGGGAATTGTCAGCCACCAGAGCTGTCAATGTATTGAGGTACTTCATCGAACAGAAGGGAGTTCCATCAAGACGACTTTATGCTGTTGGTTATGGAGAGTATCAACCTCTCTTTCCCAATGATACACTTGAGCATAGGACAAAGAACAGGAGAGTTGTTATCGTTTTCAACAAGGAGTCTATAAAGGATAAGGAGGATGCATAGGTTGGTCTGGGAAAGGTATAAGGGGTTCGTTATTCATAACGTTCATTCAGAAAAGAGATGTTTTTTAAAGGTCGAGGAAGACGAAGATCCTCTCACTGCAGGAATACATTGGGTATGTAGGAACTCATTGCAATGTGAACCTTGCATCTGAGTCTGACGCAGTGGTTGTCAATAAAAGTCATTTATGGATAAGCACTCAATAAAAGAAGCCACTTATGGAAACATTCAAAAGAACAAGGAAAGATGGGCCAGGACTCAACAAAGAAGGATGGATGACAACCTTTATGGATCTTCTTACAATCCTTTTGACTTTTTTTGTCCTTGTGTTTTCCATGTGCTCCTTAGAGGCAGGAAAGATAGAGGAGCTTCAAGACTCTCTCAAGGCGGTTATGGGAGTTTTAGAGTTGGGAAAGCATTCGGATTACAATATAGGTTTCCCCATCATCTCATCAGATATGAAGAATATGGAAAGTATGGTCGGAGGAGGACTTGCTGAGCTTGAAGATGAATTGGATTCACTGCGGGATGAAAAGGGTGTAAATGTCAAGGTTACAAAACAGGGCGTAGTCATTACTATGGCTGATAAGGTTCTCTTCAATCTGGGCGTATCGGAAATCAATCATGAGGCTTTTCATTTGATGAATAAGGTTATGACGGTTTTGAAGGCGAATTCTTCTTTTACAGTTCGAGTGGAAGGTCATACGGACAATCTCCCCATCAAGACAGAAAGGTTCCCTTCCAATTGGGAGTTGTCCATAGCCAGAGCAGTCAATGTGGTGAAATTTTTCATAAAAGAGGGTGAGATTTCACCGGAGAGGATGTCCGCCGCAGGATATGGAGCATCAAGGCCACTTCTGCCCAACTATACATCTGCATCCAGAGCAAAGAATAGAAGGGTGGAGATACTGCTTCTCTTTGGAGAGAAGGCTTCATGAGGAATAACATTGAAGGAGGTAAGATGAATGGCAGAGAAAGAGATAAATGAAGAGACGGAAGGGAAGGGGGAAGGAAAAGAAGTCGAAAAGGAGAAGAACTCCTTTCTGAAATGGATAATCTTAGCTGTTATCATATCGATTTTGGGGAGCGGAGGATTTTTTGCGTGGGCGAAATTCATGCTTCCTGAAAAGACAGAGAGCCCCATTGAAGCTCCCACGCAAGAGACTCAGATGGGCCCCATATATTCTCTTGATACATTTATCGTTAATTTAAGCGGAGCAAAGGGAAGAAGGTATCTGAAAGTAAAGATGGAATTGGAACTTGCAAATGAAAATGTCTACAAAGAGGTGGAAAAGAAACTTCCTCAGATGAGAGATGCCATATTGGTTCTTTTAAGTAGCAAGTCCTTCGAACAGATAGAAGATGTTGGGGGAAAGAACAGACTGCGGGATGAAATAATAGCACGGTCAAATGGATTCTTGACTTCTGGGTTAGCTAAACAGGTCTATTTTACGGAATTTGTGGTTCAGTAGGGAGCGAACATGGCTCAGATTTTGTCGCAGGATGAGATTGATGCCCTATTAAAGGGAGTGTCCGACGGTGAGGTTGAAACGGAACAGGAACCGGATGAAATAATAGACCCCACCGGGATTGAGAAGTATGATCTGACTAGCCAGGATAGAATAATCAAGGACAGGATGCCTGCCCTGGATGTCATATTTGACAGTTTTTCCCGGTTACTTGGAAGCTCTTTTTCCGTTTCTCTGAGGAAGGCTGTCGATGTCAGGCTCAGGCTAATTGAAATGGTGAAGTTCGGTGGATTTTTAAACTCCATACCATTACCCAGCAATCTGAACCTGATTCAGATGGAACCTCTACCCGGGCTTGCTATCCTGGTAGTGGAAGCGAAGCTTGTCTTTTCCTTTGTTGACTACTTTTTCGGTGGATCAGGAGCGGACATAAAGATAGAAGGCAGGGAGTTCTCCGCAATCGAACAAAAGGTGATGGCAAAATTTGTCAGCAGCATGCTGGATGATTTAAAGGAAGCCTGGGAACCTATTCAACCTCTTGACATAGAGCTTGTCAGGACTGAAATGAACCCACAATTTGCAGGCATAGTTTCTCCTGATGATGTAGTCATGGTGGCTTCTTTTGAAGTTGAGTTGGAAAAGTCAACGGGAAATATGAGTGTATGTATACCATACTCAACCCTGGAACCGATCAGGGACAAACTCCTTCCCGGCGTTCACAAGGTGAAACTTGGAATGAGTAAGAAATGGGCGGATTTCATTACGAGTCACTTAAAAGAGATTGATGTGGACATAACGGTTGAATTGGGGAGGACAACGATAAACATTGAACAAGTCCTGAACCTTCAGGTAAATGATGTGATTCAATTGGAGAGATACGTGGATGATGAACTTGTTTTGAAGGTGGAAGGGGTGCCTAAATTTGTTGGATATCCAGGATTGAGCAAGGGCAATAGGGCATTGCAGGTGACATCGATTGCATCGACAAGGGGGAGGTAAGAAAGATGGGAGAGAACGAAACGTCCCTAGGGGAGGAAATGGAGAGAGATACCCCCGAAGCTTTGGATACTGAGGATGACATTTCCTGGGAGCAAGCCGGGTTGGGGTCACCTGAAACAGCAGTGGATGAAGGTGGAGAAGAAAGAGGCATAGAACCTACCTTACCCAAATTCACTGATCTCAAGAAAGATCCGAAAAAAATCAGATCAGGTAATCTGGACCTTATCCTGGATGTGCCTTTGAATGTTTCTGTCGAGCTTGGCAGATCAAAGATGGTCATAAACGACCTGTTACAACTGGCTCGGGGCTCGATCATTGAATTGTCGAAACTCGCAGAAGAACCACTGGACGTTCTTGTTAACGGCAAGATGATAGCCAGAGGAGAGGTTGTGGTGGTGAATGACAAATTTGGCATTCGTTTAACGGATGTAATCTCTCCTTCGGAGAGGATACAAAATTTGGGTTAGGGAGTTATCATTGAGATCATTTGTTCTGTTGATCACATTGATTATATTATCTGCCTGTTTGGTGGATTCTGAGAGTTGGGCAATACGCCATTCTGTAATGGCAGATAAAGAGCAAACAGAAGTCGTTCCATCTCAGGCAGGCAAAGAAGAAGTGAACACAGGCGAGGACGTGAATCTGTTCTCCTCCACACTGAAGATGATAGGCTCGCTGGCTTTTGTTTTAGCTGGGATCTTAGTTACATACTGGGTTGTGAAGAAATTTCTCTTAAAAAACAGCGGAGTTTTTAGTGGAGGGCATTTGATCCGAACCCTTGCCACAAGTTACCTCGGACAAAAGAAGTCAGTGTCAATTGTTGAAGTGGCAGGTGAACTCTTGATCCTCGGGGTAACCAGTAACCACATATCCCTTCTTACAAAGATAGAAGACAAGGAAAGGGTGGAGGAGATAAAAGGCACGGCCGGACAGCGAAACAGTCAATCTTCTTTTGAATATCAATTTAAAAGAATGTCGTCAAGGCTGAAAGGGAATAGAGGCAAGAATTTGGTTTCAGACCTGACCAACTCTGTTCGACATCGAGTCAGTAAGCTGAGAGACATGTAACAAACTCTGTGTTTATACAATAAATAAAGACGGATTGCTATTTTGAGAGTCCGGGAGATCAGGAATGGGAAGAGGGAAAAAGTTCATATTGGGAAGTGTTTTGCTCCTCACTGCCTTATGCTTCATCCATATTTCGGTGGTGTCTGCCCAACCTATCCCCTTTCCAAACGTTACCCTGGGGATTGGTGAGACAGAAGAGCCGGCTAAGGTGTCCGTCCTTCTGCAGATACTTTTTCTTCTGACCATATTGTCTCTCGCTCCGGCCATCCTCATCATGCTCACTTCTTTTACCAGGATTGTGGTTGTCTTATCATTTCTTCGTCAGGCCATGGGAACCCAACATATGCCTCCGAATCAGATAATCATAG
>JAXHSZ010000168.1:0-5167 GCA_034190725.1 Thermodesulfobacteriota bacterium | reverse complement strand
CTGAACCTGAGTTTGTATATCCTGATAAAGGCTTCCACCTCTTGCAACATTCAACAACTGCTCACCACCACAGATACCCAGCACAGGCATGTCCCGTCTCAATGCCATCTTTGCCATCTCCATCTCAAAGACCGTCCTTTCATCAATGAACTTTCCGATCTTTTGAATGGGTTTCTCTCCGTAGAACATCGGGTTCACATCAAAATTTCCGCCTGTTATAAGGAGACCATCGATCCTCTTTAAAAGTTCTTCATGCATTCTCTTATCACGGCTATAAGGAAGGATTATGGGCACACCCCCTGAATCTCTAACGGCAGAAACGTAGTTTTTCCCTATGAAGTATGCCGGACCTTTGAAGATGTCTCCTCTCTTATGGCAATCAGAGGTAATACCGACAATTGGAAGCATCTATTTTAACCCTTCTTCAATACTCGCCCGCTTTTACACCCTGTATGCACACCTCTTTCTACGGTCATTTTTCCATTCACGATTACATACTCAATGCCAATGGGGTATTGTATAGGGTACTTAAAAGTGGACCTGTCCATAACACGATCGGGATCAAAGATCACCACGTCTGCATAGAATCCCGGCTTAAGTTCACCCCTCTCTTCTATTCCTATCTTTCTGCATGGATCAGAACTCATCTTCTTTATAGCCACGGGGAGATTCATCACTTCTTCCTCTCTTACGTATTTCCCGAGTATCCGGGGGAATGTCCCGAAGGCTCTGGGATGCGGCTTCCCTTCTGCCAGGGGACCATAATCGGCACGGCAGGCAGCATCAGACCCTACCATCGTATATGGTTTTCTGTAGATTTCTATCAAATTCTCTTCACACATGGTGAAGTAGTTAGCCGATATACTCATATCTTCCTCTATCAGAATATCCATAACAAAATCAAAGGGCTCTTTCCCTGCCATATCTGCAGCCTCAGCAATATTTACACCTTCGTATACTTTATTCTGCTGAGACATAACCATAGATATGACTATTGTCTCCCAATATCCAGGTTCAGAATGCTTTCCCAATATTTCATCCTGTATTCTTTTTCTTAAGGTTTTGTCCTTCAGCCTCTCCACCCTTTCCTCTTGATCTCCCTCTAATGCCCAATTGGGCAGCACGGCTTGAAGCCCCGTATTTGAAGCAATGTATGGGTAGCGATCACATGTAATATTCACTTCTTCTTCTCTTGCCTTCTCTATTATTTGAAAAATTCTTTGAAGCTTTCCCCAGTTCCTCTCTCTGGAGGTTTTCAAATGTGAGATCTGAAGCGGAACAGAGGCTTTTCTTGCCACTTCAACAACCTCCTGGATCGCCTCAAGAACAAAGTCATCTTCACTTCTCATATGGGTTGTAAATACACCTCCGCACTGCTTTACAATATGATTCAATACAACCATCTCCTCTTTGTTTGAGAAACACGCAGGAGAGTAAATAAGGCCGGTCGAAAGACCAAATGCGCCTTCCTTCATTCCATTCTCAAGGACGGCACACATTTCTTTGAGTTCCTTTTCATTAGGCGCTCTGTCGTCTTTGCCCATCACAGAAGCCCTGATTGTATTGTGACCTGCAAGAAGAGCAAAATTAATGGATATTCCCAACCTTTCGAGGTGACTACAATATTCGAAAACCGTCTGCCAATTCAGATCCAGTGAAAACTGAGTTTCATACTGAGTCTTACGTTCTTGAGCCTCAACACAAAAAACCGGGGCAGCCGAATATCCACAATTCCCTCCTATCTCCGTTGTCACTCCCTGACGCACCTTGCTCTCTGCAAGAGGGTTTAACAAAAGAAAATAATCAGAATGGCCATGAATATCAACAAATCCTGGAGAAACAATCATACCCTCGGCATCAATGATTTTATACCCGGGCAAAAGGATGCTTCTCTCAATACTCGAAATTCTATCACCATTTATCCCAATATGCCCTATGTAGGGTTTGGCACCTGAACCATCAACTATTCTGCCATTTAATATTACTATGTCGAACATGAGAAAAGACCTGAAAATGGATCACTTCATAATACCATTCTATAATGAAGATAACAAACAGGGAACAGAGAGGACTTTCTTGAAATGAGTGAATATACCTTTGAGGTACACATTCCTATTTTTAAAGTAAAATTAATCCACAATACCATAAAAATCATATAAATAAAAAGGATAATATGATTTTCTGGTCATTTATTTCTACTCTGCTCAAATTGAAGTTCGTTTGGTACGGTAATTGCTAAAGAATCATTTTAGTTGCTATCAATCAGCATTTTATCTTGCGTTTTGGTTTTTTGAAATATCATGTCATATATTTCGGAACAGACATACAAGGCTACAATCCCGCTATAGATACGGTATGATGAGAGCCTGGAGTTCATAAAAGACAAATGAGGTAAGTAATCGGCAAGCAGCAAAATTGACTCGTCGTGCAGGTCGATATTTTTAAAGCTCAGGCATCAATGAAACTTGGTGACCTTTCTTCTGCCTTGTGAAAAGATATGTGAAAACGTAAAAAATTGAACGGATGTGAACGAATTTCAAACACACTTTAATGATGAGTTTTTTTGTGTTATATTGAGAAGAGTTTTATAGAAATCCATGCACTTTTTCATTGAAACAGACCGGAGTATTTCTCATGGCTGAGAAACCCACACACGAGGAAATGGAACGAAGGCTAAAGGATTTAGAAAGAGAGGCCTTAAAACGTAAACAAGTGGAGAAAACTTTACGGCAGAGCGAAGAGCAGTATCGAACAATCTTTGAATGTACAGGGACAGCGACAATAATCGGGGATGAGAACACGACAATAGTAATGGTCAATTCGGAATTTGAAAACCTCTCCGGATTTTCCAAGAAAGAGATTGAGGGCAAAAAGAGCTGGACAGAATTTATTGTGGAATGCGATCTGGAGAGACTCAAAGAATATCATCGTTTACGAAGAATCGATCCAGATGCTGCTCCAAGAAATCATGAGTTTGATTTCATTGATAAACATGGCAATGTAAAACATATCTTTGCAACTGTGGCTATGATTCCCGGAACAAGATGGGGTGTATCATCCTTTTCGGATATTACTGAACGCATGCTGGCAGAAAAGGCATTGCAGGAAAGCGAGAAGAGATACAGAGAACTAAGTATCACTGACGGTCTCACGAAACTTTACAACTCTAGGCATTTCTTTGATCAACTGGAAAAAGAGATAGAGAGAGCTCATCGTTATACTCGTTCCTTGTCATTGTTAGTCTTGGACATTGACAATTTTAAACATTACAATGATCAATATGGTCACTTGGAAGGTGACAAAGTCTTGACCAGAATAGGAAAAATTATTCTGCAAGCTCTGAGACAAACAGATTCAGCTTATAGATACGGTGGTGAGGAATTTACCGTGATTCTCCCTGAAACCGAGGATCATGAGGCATGGAATGTTGCTGAAAGGATCAGAATAGCATTTGAACAAGAGAAATTTTTACCTCATTTTAAGAAGAATGTTTATATGTCCGTGAGTATAGGAGGTGCTCAATACTCAAAAAGAGAGGATTTGCGAGAATTCATAAAAAGAGCAGACAAGAATATGTATGTTGCTAAAAGTAAAGGAAAGAATTGTGTCTTTTTCTCGTAAAACAAGAGTTTTTATTGGTGGGCGATGCTGGGTTTGAACCAGCGACTTCTACCGTGTGAAGGTAGCACTCTCCCACTGAGTTAATCGCCCGTATCCTTATCTTTTTCATTAATATTGCACAATTTAAAAGATTTTGTCAAATAAAAAAAGTCATAGATTTCTCAGGATCTCCCCAAAAACACGTGATAAAAATCGGCACCTATATTGAGGTCAAATTTACATACAATGACTGAGTAAAACCGCAGGAATAGGAGTTCCTCCTATTCCTGGGATTTTGTGGTTGATGAGTATGCAAAGATGGCCTGAAGATAGGATATGAGAATGTTAACTTTTTTATGCACAGACTCTAAACCCTTGACTATATAAACTCGTGCAGTATAATTGTGTGCCATGGAAGGACAAAGCTTCAAGATATTTCTGTTCATTTCAATCCTCATCCATCTGTGTTTCATCCTTCTCGTAAGTAAATTCAGTCTAGAGCCTACAGTAGACCAGACTCTCAGTATTGAAATTACACACCTACCTCAAAACAACAAACCTCAAGCAGAAAATCCACCACCTCTCCCTCCCCCAAAAAAAGCTACAAAGTCTATAAAAAAAGCCACTAAACACAGAGAATCAAAGCTCGCCTATGTGGGGTCATTAAATCTGGTAGAACCTCATAAAGACCTGAAATCTCAATTCCGCAAAAGGGAGGACACAATCCTTTTAAACACTAAAAATCCCAAATACCTCCCTTACTCTTCAAGAATCAAAAGGAAGATCGAATCTGTGTGGGAATACCCTTCTGAAGCGAGAAAAAAGGAGATCGAGGGAAGATTGACCTTGATGTTTTCAATTCTGATAAACGGCAGCCTTGATCAACTTCAACTCATGCAGTCCTCAGGATTTCAAGTTCTCGATGATGCAGCCATAAACGCAGTAAGATCTGCAGCTCCATATTATCCTATTCCCACAAAGATGGGAATAGACACCCTAAACATCATAGCCACTTTCGACTACCGCATAGACTATCTCCAATAATATTTTATACAAAATCTGACAAAATTAACTTTTAAATTTACTTTTAAATGGTTATAAGTTGCTCTCTTCGTCTCATCCTCACGAACTACAACATGCCAACCGATATTCGCTTAATTCGTATTATTTTTTCATTGGATAATATGCAACCATTTCTCATTCCAACAATAATTCATAAAATTGTAACAGTTTAGCAAATGACCCTGGCGTTCTGCCGAACCGTTTCATAAAATGTAAAAATTTTCTTTTCCCTGAAATTTTTTCCTTGACTTTTATAGGGGACTTGTGTAATCTGTAATTATTAAATGAGGAATGTTCATAATATTTTGTATCGATATTTTATTTTCTTTGTTTATTATATATACATTGCTCAAATCAAAAGTTTATTCACAGTTTTAAATAAAATTCAAAACAAATTTGATCAAACATATCAAGAAGATCGCATTGAGAAATGTATTTCATGTTTCATATGTGTGGTTTTCACTCATCATCGACTGGAGAGTCATCAGTACAGTCGAGATGAGGA
>JAXHSZ010000167.1:0-6253 GCA_034190725.1 Thermodesulfobacteriota bacterium | reverse complement strand
TTGCCATGATAGAGAACGCCGTCCATATCGCAGAGGAAGGCTTTTTTATCCTGAAGCGGTTTGAGCGCAATGGGATCAGTCAGCATGGCGATTGGACCTATTATATGTACAAGAGAGTCTCCAAAACCACTGAATAGAATAACAGTAGACGACCCTACGATCTCAATGGAATTCACAGTAAACACGTCTCCTTTAAGCGGGATGGAGGGACGTATTGTTCAGTCCGGCAAAATACGCGAGAGACTCATAAAGGAGACACTGCAAAACGTCGCGATCAGGTTCGAAGAAACAGCGGACAAGGATAGCTTTATCGTAAGGGGCAGAGGGGAATTTCAGATTGCCATCCTCATTGAAACCATGAGAAGGGAAGGGTTTGAGTTGAGTGTCGGCAGGCCAAAGGTCATCTATAAACATGAAAACGGGAAACTGATGGAACCCATAGAGAAGCTGTTTGTGGATTGTAATGAAGATTTCCAGGGGATTGTAACGGAAAAGCTTTCTTTTCGAAAGGGAAGGCTGACAAATCTTATAAATAATGGAAGCGGAAGGATACGATCTGAATTCTCTGTTCCCTCTCGTTCTCTGATCGGTTACAGGGATGAGTTTTTGACGGACACAAAGGGGACGGGAATCATGAATGTCCTTTTTGCCGGATATGAGGAGTTCCGCGGTGATTTTCCTTCAAGGTTTACAGGTTCAATTGTTTCAGGTGTACAGGGGAGATCCGTTGCATATGCTCTCTTTCATCTTGAACCAAGGGGCAGCCTCTTCATTTCGCCCGGAGACTCTGTCTATGAGGGAATGATCATAGGTGAGCATAATAAAGACAACGATATCAATGTGAATCCAGCCAAGGAGAAAAAACTGACAAACATGCGTGCTGCAAAAAAAGACGAAAGCACTGTTTGCTCACCTGTACAGCCCATGACGCTCGAAAGGGCGATTAGCTTTATAAAAGATGACGAGATGGTGGAGGTCACACCAAAATCAATACGGTTGCATAAGCGAGTGCTTTCCGCACAAAAGAGGCATATGATGAGGTCGGCAAAGCTTAAAAACTGAGGAAAAACCAATATACTATGAATCACAACAAGAAAGAGATAGAGAGACGCCGGACTTTCGGCATTATCAGCCATCCGGATGCAGGGAAAACCACTTTAACGGAAAAGCTTCTTCTCTACGGTGGAGCAATTCAGCTTGCAGGGGCTGTAAAGGCCCGCAAGGCGGAAAGATACGCAACAAGCGATTGGATGGCCATAGAGAAGGAGAGGGGCATTTCAGTCACCACATCGGTGATGAAGTTCAATTACAGGGGTTATGAGATAAATCTTCTTGATACCCCCGGTCACAAGGATTTCTCCGAAGACACTTACAGAGTTCTTACCGCGGTTGACAGTGCTCTTATGGTGATCGACAGCACCCATGGGGTTGAATCCCAGACAGAGAAGCTCATGGAAGTCTGTCGCATGCGTAACACTCCTATTATTACCTTTATAAACAAGCTGGACCGGGAGGGCAAGACGCCCCTTGAAGTTCTTGATGATATTGAGGATAAGTTGCAGATCGAGTGTGTACCGCTTTCCTGGCCCATCGGCATGGGAAAGAGGTTCAAGGGGGTCTACAATTTATATAAGAAAGAGCTCCACCTGTTTACGCCCGGTCAGGAAACAAACAACAGGGAAGGCATTTTCATAAATGACCTCTCCGACTCAAAGCTTGATAAGGTTCTCGGACGTCAGGCAGACGAGTTAAGGGAGGATGTGGAATTGATCGAGGGTGCTGCCGATCCTTTTGAGCTTGACCATTATCTGAAAGCCAATCAGACACCTGTTTTTTTCGGAAGTGCCATTAACAATTTCGGTGTCAAAGAGATGTTGGACGCTTTTGTTGAAATGGCACCATGCCCCGGCCCACGGGCGGCTGTAACGCGGGAAGTCTCCCCCTATGAGGAGCCTTTCTCAGGTTTTGCCTTTAAAATCCAGGCGAACATGAATCCGGCACACAGGGACAGAGTAGCGTTTCTCAGGATCTGCTCAGGGAAGTTTACGAAAGGAATGAAAGTCTCTCACCACAGAATCGGGAAAGAGGTAACGTTTTCAAAGGCCACTATCTTCATGGCAAATGAGCGTGAGAATGTAGCAGAAGCATATCCGGGGGATATTATCGGCATTCATAATCATGGCACCATAAAGATCGGCGACACATTCTCGGAAAAGGAGTTCTTGAAGTTCTGCGGAATTCCCAATTTTGCCCCTGAGTTTTTCAAAAGAGTAATCCTGAAAAATCCAATGAAAGTAAAGCATCTTCAAAAGGGGCTCATTCAGCTCGAAGAAGAGGGGGCCGTACAGGTCTTCAGGCCGTTGACTGGTAACTCGTATGTCCTGGGCGCGGTGGGAATGCTGCAGTTTGACGTTACAATGGAGCGTCTCATGTCCGAATATGGTGTTGACGCGGATTATGAGTCTCTCGACTATAATATTTCACGGTGGATCGAATGTAACGATCCGAAAATGATGGAAGAGTTTGTGAAGAAAAGCAGAGCGCACATTGTACAGGATGTGGAGGGGGCAAAGGTATATCTTACTACAAGTGAATGGCAGCTCAGTATTTGCATGGAACAATGGCCTGAAATCGCGTTCCATAAGACAAAGGAAATAGATTATAGATAATAGATAATAGATAAACTCCCCCCCTTTTCTCAAGGTAAAAATATGAAAATTGGAATACTCGGATTATCACAAAGCGGCAAGAAAACGCTTTTTCAGCTCTTGACAGGTATCGTTCCTCATATGGAAAGCAGGCATGTGAAGTCCGTTCCCGGCATAGCGGATATGAGGGACGCCAGGTTCGACGCTTTAGTGGAGCTTTACAATCCTCGGAAGCGGGCCCCTGCCCAGCTATTGATGGAGATCTTGCCTGACTTCGACAGCCGGGCCGTCAGAGAAGAGAATATATTTAAAGATACAGCAAACTTCGATGCAATATGTCATGTGGTGCGTCTCTTTCAAGACGACACAATCTACCATGTGAACGGCTCTATTGATCCGGCAAGGGACATAAAAGAGATAGAGAATGAATTCATTCTCCATGACCTCATATTTACAGAAAAACGTCTGGAAAGAATAGACAAGAGTACAAAGGGAGGGATAACTTCCCAGCAAAAAAGGGAAAAAGAACTCTTGCAGAGATTTAAAGAACATCTGGAGTCTGATCTTCCGTTGCGAATAAGGGACATATCCCATGAAGACATGAAAATTGTAAACGGTTATCCGTTCATTACCATGAAGAAGATGGTCGTTGCACTCAATACGTCCGACCACCTGCCGGAACACGGAGAGGTGCAGGATATGTTGCAGAGCAAATACTCGGAACTCGGAATACATATAATCCGGATACCAGCCAAGTTGGAAGGAGAGATTGCCCAGTTGGAATCGGGAGATGAAAGAAGAGAATTCATGGAAGATGCGGGCATTGGAGAATCTGCAATAAACCAGTTATCAAGATTATGTATGAACGCGCTGGGTCTCATCTCCTTCTTCACAGTAGGGAAAGATGAAGTCAGGCAATGGCTGGTAAGAAGAGGTTCTCTTGCTCCTGAAGCCGCAGCGGTTATACATTCCGACCTGGAGAGAGGATTTATCAGGGCCGAGGTGATTAAATATGTGGACTTTATTGAGTTTGGCAGTGAGGACAAGGTAAAACAGGCCGGTAAACTATATGTGATGGGCAGGGATTACAAGGTGGAGGACGGTGATATAATAAACTTCTTGTTTAACGTATGATCGCGCTTCATTTCCTTATATCGGCATTGGGTGAATCATATAGATTAATGGGAATCATCAGGGCGAAAAGTCGGTATGTTTGTGAGGATCATTGTTCATGCCCTTGTTCGCTATTTCAATGTCTACTCGCGGTTCTTCGGCTTTGGCCGCCAGTCCCTGTCACCCACCCAACCGTTTGAGGCGGATTCCATGATGTCGAATCTCGGCACGTATGGCTTGATGTCTAAAAGCGGTGTTCCATCGAGAACGTCAATGCCGCTTACGATGAGGATGTTGTCTTTCCTTTGTTCAAGTCGCACAATCGACATCCCAATGCGATTCGGACGGCACGGGTGCCGAGAAGCATATATCCCATGAGGCGTATCATCTAAAAAAGTCGGCCGCACCAACTGAATCTCTCCAGCCCGATCGAACAGGTAGAGGAGGTATAGATGTGAAAAGGTCTCAATATCTTTGAGTCCGGTGGCATATTCTTCAAATACTTCAACCTTCCCCTTGGCGCCGGAAGAATAGACAGGTTGAATAGGACACTCTTTCTTTGTTCTGTGTGGCGTGTATATGTATCCGATCGGTTTCAACTGCATCTGAAGCAAAAAATGTTTCGAGTCAAACTCACTGAAGGGTTGGACCCAATGTATTCTTGCGGCTAAAATCTTATTCTTCCATGACCTTGAATAATTATCTCATTTCTGACCAGACATTCTATTCGTTTACTCTTTCAGTATGAGGTAAGATGGTACGAGAAAATTAAAGCGGAGAGAGATTCAATCTTTTTTTGTTATTTGAAAGATTGAGATTGCGAAAGAATATGACATACAAAGATATAAAGTGTCAAGTTGAATTTAGTTTTTTTAAAATATACCGAATGTTCATAAAATAACAATGATTTTCTTCCACATGATTGATCAGATGATAATATTCTTGGGACTTTTCTAGATAAGTTTTGACTTGAAAAGTCATTTATTATATAAAACATAAGTTGAGCAATTTTCAGGTTATAGTCAATGTTGTTGTCTGAAGAATAACTGAATGTTTTTTAAATAGCGCCCGAACGAAAACTGTCTTTTTCGCCAATCTCTGCGTCAGACTCAGATGTAAGGGCACGTAGTAACGTGTCCCTCCATACCCAATGTATTCCTGCGGTTAAAATTTTGATCTTCCTTGACCTTGACGAAAAATCCTAGTTTTCGTTCAGACACTAAATATTGAATAACAAATAAAAATGATCAACAAGGAAGTTTCCTGAAGATGAAGATTGACCTTCACATTCATTCCAAAGACTGTTCAGATGGCAGAAAAACACTGCAGGAAATATTTGAGGAAGCGAAAAAAAGAAACATACACCTCATATCCATCACGGACCACGATTCTCTGGACTGCCAGGAGCTTGCCGAAGCTCTTGCGAAACAATACAATATAAAATACATTTCCGGACTGGAGCTGAATGTCTCTTTTTCACATCCTGAATACAAAAACGGTAAACCCGTCTCTCTTGATTTTCTTGCCTATCAGTACAATATCCACGATAAGCCTTTACGTCAAAAATTAAAGGAGCTGAGAGAATACAGGGAAGTTCGGGCGCAAAAAATACTTACCAAGATAAATGAAGAGTTGATCAGCGAGAAGAAAGTGCCGCTTACTGAGAAAGATATGGAGACGATCCGGTCCACGGTAGACGGTGCGTTCGGTCGCCCCCACATTGCAAATTATATGATCACTAAAGGAATAGTGGCAAACAAAAAGGAAGCCTTTGAAAAGTATCTCGTAAAATGTGATGTACCTAAAATGCCATTCACTCTTTCCGAGGCCTCTCGACTTGTGAGGGAAGCGGGTGGTAAGTTGATACTCGCCCATCCCAATGATCCCGGTGGGACATCCCTTGTTTCATTTACCGACTCTCTCGATGAGCAGCAAAGGATAATAAAAGAGACGATGCTTCCCTATATAGACGGGATCGAATGCTGGCACTCAAAACACGGCCAGGCCACATCAAAGTCATACCTGACCTTTGCCCAAAAAGAAGGGCTTTTGAGCACCGGAGGTTCCGATTGTCATCAGCAACCCACCATAATGGGGACCGTCCATGTACCTCAACACGTGGCTGACCAGTTTCACCTCTATTGCAAATAAATGATTGTCAAGCCGCTTCTCCGAACCGAAATCCTTCCTCAAATGCCTGAACATTAATCCTGAGGATATCTTCCTTTTTTTTAAACCTTTGTTGCAATTCATTTTTCACCAGATCGAAATGCACGGTTTGAGAAGCCCCCACATAAACACCCAGATAGACCGTATTTATGACTCTTGGGTTTGCAATCTCAGATGAAATTTTTATCCCAGGCACCCGAATTGCCTTTACATCATTTCTTTCAAGACCATTTGCAAGATCATCGTCTTCCATGATCAGCAATCCATCAGTTTCAATTCTGTTGCTTAAGACATTGAGCTGTGGTGATGAACAACTCACAGCT
>JAXHSZ010000166.1:0-6608 GCA_034190725.1 Thermodesulfobacteriota bacterium | reverse complement strand
CTTCGGAAAGAAAGTCATGAAGGCCTGAATCCACATTGAGACCCCTATGAATGGCCTCTATTACATTCTTCCGGATTTCTTTGCTGATTCGCCCGCCGTCCGGAGCCAATCCAATAACCAAATGAGTCGGGGCACAGGAACCGTTTTGTGCATCGTCAAAAGCATCCTGGATACTTTTAACGATCGGGATGCCTTTTGGTTTGTTGTCCAGAACAACCCCGGCGTCACCACCTGCATGGGTGCCATCAACCACTGACAGAACATGATAACGTCTGCTGCGGCGAACCAGGCCGTGAGCTGTCTTCCCATACGTGGTTGAAAAGGCTTTTTCACAGAAAATAATCGCATTGCCCTCAGGAAAAGAATTCATTGCTTTCTCCCCGTAATAATGATCACATAGCGGTCATTGTGTAACTTCTGTTTTGAATGTCTCTCAAGTAAACTGATCAGTCCCACCGTAGAAGCAGGTAGGGCATTTAACCCTTCCCTGTCCCTGATCAGTCTCGAGTAGGCCAGCATACTCTTGTCGCCTGCGTAGGATGCCCATCCGTTTGTGTTACGAATGGCTTCCAATGCATATTCTCCATCGATGGAGTTCCAGTTGATCAGAGGTTCATTGACGGCAGTCTCACGAATCCGTTTTGGATTGAGATTTATACAATGAGCGGAATTTTTCATGAAGGCTCTGATGATGGGATTTTTGCCGTGAGATGATCCCGCCACCATACAGGGCATACGTGAGGTCTTTCCACGCCTGTATAGACTCAAAAAACCTCTGTAAATTCCTGCTATGGTCGTCCCATTGGAAACCGGAACGGCCACCACGGATGGGGCATCTCTCAGTTCATCATATATCTCGTATGCAATCTCGCCGTATGTCTTTAATTGGAGTGCGGTGTTCCTCCCTCCCGGGTTTGCATCATATATGTCATGAGCTTCTGCAAACTCCCGAGAGACTTTCACCGAGGTTTCATAGTCCCCCGGGGTTCGGATTATTTGAGCCTTGTGATGGATCATCTCTTGAATCCTTTTTGTATGGTACTCCTCGGGGATATAGATGAAACATTGAAGTCCCGCCATTGAAGCGCTGATTGCCATGGCCGTACCGTAGTTTCCACAAGTGGCCACGGTGATGGCATCAAAGCCTCGCCGTAAGGCATCCATTGCCTGGGCAAAAGCAATTCGGTCTTTTTGGGTGCCTGACGGATTTCCACCTTCGAATTTAAGAAATATTTGTCGTAGTCCCACTTCACGCTCGATATTGCGGGCCCGATTAAGGGGAGTATCTCCTATCTCCGAATCGATAATGTCTTCATAGGCTTCAAGACGAATGTCCATGGGCTGACTTCTGTCTCTTGCTATGCATATTTGAGCCTCCAGTTCAGGGGCCACAAGAGGGAACTGCGAGGAGGCTTCTTCCAGGAGAGACCCTGTTTCACCATTCTGATGTGCTGTTTGATTTTCATTCATTTTCTTCTCCATACATTCATTCTAAACTCCGACTGTATTCCCTGTACCCTCTCATTAACTCAGGGAAACAGTCTTATTGATAAGTTTCAGTCCCCATCCGCAAATAACTGTTTTCCGGATTGACACAGCTTAATGATTCCTATGTTTCTGAGGCGCTTCAATGAATGGGTGCAAAATGTGGTTGAAACCGTTTGCTGTATTTAAACCTCGAATACCCCTTATCACTCTCACCATCTCTCCCACTGTAAATTCTTCGGGTTCCTTCACGAACTTGAATAATTGGAAACTCAGAAACCTGAACAGGGTCGATGCAATGAATATGATTTGCAGTGGAAGAATCTGCCATGAAAAGAGTTCAAGATTCAAAGGTGTCATAGATTTGAGTAGAAGTCCCGCCAGCACCGGTCCTATAGCTGCGCCAAGCCCCCCCATAATATTGTAGACCGAAAAAAAGAAGGCCCTGTTTTCATGAGGTGATATTCGTAATACGAGGTTGTTTGTGCATAAATTGATACCCGCCCAAAAACCTCCGCCTATGAGATGGAGGAGAATCGGTATGAAAATATTGTCCGGTTGAACGCAGGTCCAGGCAAGAGGTAGCGCTATTGCAAACCAGCTTGAAAACTGGATAACTGCTTTATTCTTCACCCTGTCGGAGATTCTGCCCCACACTCTCATTCCCAGAAGATCGGCGAAAGCTGAAATCATGCCCAGTGTGGCCACAAAGCCATAACTGAAATTCAGGTCTCTCAGAAAATAAAGCGTAAAGAAAGGGCTGGCAAAATAGACCGAAAAATTCCAGAAGAGAGAAAAAAAAAGAAACCTCTTAAAATTGGAATCCTCGAAAGGCAATAATGTGAGCCGCTGAAAAGAAATATGTGTAAAGGATTTGTGAACAGAGGGTTCAGTAATGTGCTTTAAAAAACGAAGACTCAATATGCCGAAAGAAACGGCTGCAATAAAAATAATGAAAAATCCTAATGATACCCCTGTCGGAGAGTGGATCTTCAGACGGTCCAAAAGTATGCCGAATACCACCATTACAATCATTCCAGCTATACCGCATATCATGTTTCTCGTTCCAAAGAAGCGACCTCGAATTTCATCAGGGACAAGGTCTGAGATCCAGGAAAGCCAGGAAATATAACTGATGGAAATAAAAGCATGAGAGAGAAATATAAGACTTATAATGAGCAATAATTGAGTGGATTTATGAGAAACAGGGAGAAAGGCTAATAGGACAATCGGAAGCCATAACAATCGGGCAAAGGATGCAGCCCGATAAGCTATCTTTTTTCTTGCAAAATTTTTTAAAATGAAATACGAAGTTGGCAACTGAAATATGGTTACAAAGAAAGGTATGGAACCCAAGATGCCGATTAAAAATTCGTTCATACCAAGATGAATTGCAAAACCGGTGAGAAAAACGCCTCCCGTCAATGTTGCAAACATATGAGCGAATATGCCGTCATAGATGGAATTTTTAAGATCTGTTTTTCTTTGAGAATCCATTGTGTACCGAGCAAGATCATTGCTTGCAAAAAAAAGAATGGATAGCGCACTATCAATGAAGGCTATCCACATCTTCATAGGCAAAGCAAACAGTATGCCGGAATATAAGGTGTTGTTTCTTCAGAGTTCATTTATGTGATTCGTTCAATACCGGAACTCATCAATCCGAAAATAGAATGATGATTTTCCCTTTTCAATCGGCAACAGAGAAGAGTTCACTCCCAATACATAAGAGTATTCAAAGAAAATAAAACCAGGAACTCAATGTTCCGATATGCATAGTGAAAGAACACAAAGTTCATATCCGTATGACACTTGACGGTCATTTTTAAATATCATCTTCTTTTCTTTTTTCTGTTGACAACAAACGGATTTCTTTTGTTAAACATGACGGTTGTAAATATGATAGATATGTGCTAAAAATTGAGTCATTCATTTTTTTATGTAATGTGTGGTTTTAAAAAGACTGAAGAAATATTTCCCCAGGTGGCTTTTTAAAGTAAAATTGCTTGTATAATGCCGGATGCTTAAGTGCAATTCTCATTGAACTTGTTTTTTTTCACACCTCTCTCAGTTGCTGTATGGGATTAACCAAATCATCTTTATGAGATCTTTGCCCGATCCGACCATGGATGGCATAGTATTTGCGAAATATCATCCCTGAGAATCAATCTCAATGGTAGGAAATGAATTAACGTTGCAATCTTAATTTCAACATTTACTCAGTGAATGGTCAAGGGGCTGAAAGATGGTTGCGGAAAGTATGGAATCAGTTGCGGAAGGCATTCTCTCAGACCAGGAGATCGAAAGAGGGCTCCGCTCTGTGATACGAGACGGCCTTGCCAGCCAAGCCATGGCCACCCTGGCGGGTGGCCCTTTTCTTGTCGCTCTTATGTTGAAGATGGGCGCTTCCAATTTAGCTATCGGCCTTTTAGCTGCGATTCCCCCATTTGCACAACTTATTCAGCTCCCTTCCATTCTGCTTATTGAGAAGGTTCGCAGGAGACGAATGATAACCATGAGTGCGTCTGCATTGAGTAGAATGTCCTGGTTTTTTATCGCATTGATCCCTCTTGTATTTCCTATGGAAATGGGGCTGAAATTGATTTTCGTTGCAATATCTTTCAATGCAGTTTTTTCGGCGGTATCAAACAGCAGCTGGAACTCATGGATGCGTGATCTCATACCGGAAGACCGTCTTGGATCATTTTACTCCAGACGAATGATGCTGGCCTCTATGCTTGGCATTCCCCTGAGTTTCGCAGCGGCATTTTATCTGGACCAGTGGAAAAGGTTGTTCCCGGATCATGAGATATATGCATATTCCGTTCTCTTTTCTCTGGGGTTCTTTGCGGGTATACTCGGGGTGTATTTCATTTCAACCATACCAGAACCTCGAATGGCATCTGTTGAGGAAAAGACAGGGTTTTTCAGAATGATCGCTCTTCCTTTTCGGAATGAGAATTTTAAAAACCTGATTATGTTTATGGGATCATGGAGCTTCGCAGTGAGTCTGGGGGCCCCTTTTTTTACGGTATACATGCTGAAGAGGCTCCAATTGGACATGTCATACATTATCGGCCTTAGTATTTTGAGTCAGTTCGTGAATGTTGTTTTTCTGAGAATCTGGGGTAGATTCTCAGATCGCTTCAGCAATAAATCCGTATTAGGGGTCAGCGGACCATTGTTTCTTGTTTGCTTTATTGCATGGACGTTCACGACCATGCCTGAGAAACATTTCTTAACTATACCTTTATTGGTTTTAATACACATTTTTACCGGCATTTCTATAGCAGGCGCCGCGCTGGCATCTGGCAACATCAGCCTGAAACTGGCTCCAAAAGGACAGGCAACGGCTTTTCTGGCCGCAAACAGTGTAGTCAATTCTTTTGCCGCTGGTATTGCTCCAATTTTGGGAGGGAAGTTTGCCGACTTCTTTGTGGGCCGTGAATTGGCATGGAACCTCAAGTGGACAAGTCCGGACAAGGAATTGACCATTCAAACTCTGAATTTACAACAATGGGATTTCTTCTTTTTCATTGCTTTCCTCGTGGGATTGTATTCATTGCATCGATTGACTATGGTGAAAGAAGTGGGGGAAGTTGAAGAGAAGATCGTTATTCGGGAACTCTTTACGGAGGTGAGACGGAAGATGCTCGATCTCTCCACTGTCGACGGAATACGTCAGATTGTCGGTTTCCCCTTCTCTAGAATACGTAAATTCACAAAATTATGAAATCAAGAGAACACGTTGAATGTGTGTGAGATTCACATGGGAATGAATAAAAATGATCCCATGGACGGATTCTGCTTGGACTGTTTGAGAAGCGACAACAATCTTCAGACAAGGAGAAGTCTCGAAAGACATGAAGATAAAATTGCATATCCGTATATTAGTGGTTGTTTTCTTGAATATTCTTGTCCCGTCTCTTGTAATTTCTCAGGCGAAGCTCATCATAGGCAGGGTTGAAAAGGTCTGTGTGTTTCCCGGGAATATTGTCTTTCGGGCAAAGATGGACACAGGTGCAAAGACTTCCTCCCTTGACTGCGATGCAATATCGGTTTTTAATCGTGAGGGGGCAAAATGGGTGCGCTTTACCACAGTCAATCACGAGGGAAAGAATGTGACATTGGAAAGGAAGATCCACCGAACATCAAAGATAAAGCGTGTTTCCGGCAAGATTCAGGAACGTATTGTGGTTAAGCTGGTTTTTTGTCTGGGAAGTATACGTAAGGAGACCGAAGTCAATTTGACGGATCGAACCGGCTTCAACTACAGGTTGCTTATAGGTCGAAGTTTCATGCTGGAGAGTATTATAGTGGACCCGTCATTAAAATACACGACTGAGCCGGAATGCCGAAGGACGAAAGGCTGTGAATAATCGACACCTGTACATTCTTGCAGTCTGCCTCATCATTTTGGGTCTTGGAATCTTTTTTTATAAGATACTGGTCATAAAGTTTCCCATTTCCCCTCAAACTCAGACGGACAAATGGGATGTGGAAGTGCGCATCTCTTTTATGGCCCAAAATCAACCTGTGAAAGTATCCCTTTTCATTCCCAAAACCACTGAACGATATGTTGTTGTTGACGAAGGTCTTATATCCAGGGGATACGGCTTCACAACCAAGAAAAAAGACGGTAATCGACAGACAGTTTGGTCCACCAGAAAGGCAAAGGGTTTCCAGACTCTTTATTATCGTGCCGTTGTGAGACAAATGAGGGGGAGAGGCCCTTCTTCTTCCACGGAAATTCCTGAATTGGAAAGTCCTGGTTTTGAAGGTCCATATATGCTGGCCGCTTGGGCTCTCGTATCGGAGATTAAATCAAGTTCGGCTGATGTTGAGACCATGGTGGCTGAATTAATAAAGCGAATTAACGCTCCCCACGAAAGCGACAATGTTTCATTGTTACTGGGTGAGAATCCCACCCCACTGAAAAAGATGGAGGTTACGAAGAAGAAGTGTGGTGTATTTTTTAAGAGAATGGGTTATAGCAAGATGAATAAAGATAACACTTTTTCAATACCCAGGCATGATACGAGCATAACTAAACAAATTGATGTGTTTGCAAAAGATGAACAATGTATATCTATTATTTAATGCAAAGCAGCTGAAAAACCCCA
>JAXHSZ010000165.1:0-9859 GCA_034190725.1 Thermodesulfobacteriota bacterium | reverse complement strand
TTATCTCCAAGCCATAGACACTCAGTGGAAAGATCATTTGCTGGTAATGGATCATCTCAAAGAAGGCATAGGATTGAGAGGATATGGGCAAAAAGACCCTCTCCGGGAATATCAACGAGAAGGCTATGAGATGTTTATGGAGATGATTCAAAGGATTAAAGAAGATACTGTGGAGAAACTCCATATGATTCAACTGGCCAAGGAAGAAGACGTTCCCTTAATGGTTCCCACAAGACAGCAACGATTCTTCCTCTCCAGGGGGGAAGAAGAGTCCCAAAGCGGGAAACAGGCACCTGTCAAGAGAAGAGAAAAAAAGACCGGCAGAAATGAGCCATGTCCCTGCGGCAGTGGGAAGAACTATAAGAAGTGATGTTTACTGAATGAGCAGGCCCAAAGTGTGTAATACAAGATTGAGAAAACGGCTATGTTTAGCACATGGTCTCAGTATTTTCATATTACTCATATGTCTCATCCCTGGCTGCGCCGGTAGTAAGACTTACCTTATTGATCTGAAATATATCCCAGATCAATCCGAGTTGAAAGACAATCGATCTGGAAAGCCTGTCACAATAGGAATAAAGACTTTTGAAGATTCGAGGCTGGAAAAGGAGAATCTGGGAAAAAGAATACGAACAGGGGGCAAGGTAGACATCTTTAAACCGTATCTGGTCCCTGTAAACCAGGCAGTAACACAAGCAGTCAAGGATCACCTCATTGCAAAAGGACACGAGGTGGTTGAAATACTCAACTGGGATTTAACCCCTGAAACCCTTTCGGATGTTCTTCAAGATGTCCAACTGGTTGTGGGAGGGACAGTGGAGAGCCTTCGGAGTGAAGTTGAATCTTCCATAACAAGGACAAGGATACAATCAAATGTAAAACTCGTTGTATACATAGGAAACATCAAGGAGAATAAGGTTATTACGAAAAAGATTGAAAGTATGCCTGAGGTTACGGGAGTGCTGTTCAATCCGAAAAAGGTGGGAGAAAGTCTGAATCAGACTATAACCGAAGCAATTGAAAGAATATTTAAGGATATATAGGTATACATATGATCATCCATAGATGTGACAAGAAAGATTATAGAAAGAGTGAAACAAGACGATTATGAAAAAAGAAAATAACAGTAAAAAGTTTATTGTGCCGGGTTTTCTCGCCAACGGCATTTCATCCGGGATAAAGAAAAACAAAGAAAAAGACTTGGCTTTGATCTACACTGAGACTCCTTCAACTGCTATGGCCGTGTTTACAATGAACAAAGTCAAGGCTGCACCGGTGCTCGTGAGTATGGAAAGGGCCAAAGCAAATCTCTGTCGGGCAATCATCGTAAATAGCGGTAATGCCAATGCATGTACTGGAAAAGAAGGAATGAACCATGCATATTCAATGACTCGACTCATTGCAGAGAATCTGGATATTGATGAGAATATGGTTTTGGTGGCCTCAACGGGTGTTATAGGAAAGAAGCTTCCCATGGATACAATTTCCAGCACCATTCCCAGGCTCGTAAAAGAACTGACGTCGGACGGAATCTATTCAGCAGCAGAGGCCATTATGACCACAGATACTTTCCCCAAGGTTGTATTGAGAAAAGGAACCATTGGTGGTAAAGAGGTTACGTTGTGCGGTATGGCAAAAGGATCAGGTATGATCATGCCGAATATGGCGACGATGCTTTCCTTTGTCCTGACGGATGTTGACATTGAAGCTGATGCCCTAGAAATGGTCTTTCAAGAGAACGTCAAACATTCCTTTAATGCTATCAGTGTGGATGGTGAAACCAGCACCAATGATATGGCTGTAATTTTAGCCAGTGGAAGGGCTGAAAATCCCACTATAAGAAAGTCTTCTGAGGAACTTGTGTTTTTTAAGGATTTGCTGATGGAGGTTCTGGTAGAATTGGCTCAGATGATCGTCAGAGACGGAGAAGGGGCTACAAAGTTTGTGGAGGTGAGTATCGTCAATGCAAGAGAACCGGATGATGCAAAAAGAGCGGCTTTCAGTGTGGCCAATTCCAATTTAGTGAAGACAGCCTTTTTCGGGGAAGATTGCAATTGGGGAAGAATCGTTTCAGCCATTGGTGCATCAGGAATACATATGAATCCTGATACCGTAAATATCTCCTTTGACGATATTTTGGTGGTGAAAAACGGTATTTCCGCAGGTGAGGAAATGGAAGAAAGGGCGCAGGATGTTTTGCAAAGAAAGGAATTCAAGGTTGAGATAGACCTGAATTGCGGATCAAGTAAAGCCAGAGTGTATACCAGCGATCTCTCCCTTGAGTACATAAATATCAATGCAAATTACAGAACATAAGTTTTCCGAAAAGCCTTACTTCTTCGAAAGAGCGCCGACAGGGCACGCATCCACACATTCTAAGCATGAGTCGCAACTGGAATCTTCAAGGGGCCTGCCCTTGAAGGTTGCCACCTGGGTATTGAATCCCCTGAAATTGAAATCCAGGACCGCCTTTTTCTCAACTCCATTACAAATATGAACACACCGCCCGCATAACACACAGAGATTGGGATTGTATGTAAAGAGGGGATGACTGTCGTCTACTGGAAGCTCAGGGAGGAGTTGAGGGAGTCTCTTCAGCTTCAGCCTGAACCCCATCTCACGAGAGATATCCTGCAGTGCGCACTGTTTGTTTGCTGGGCATTCCTTACATATTATCGGGTGTCTGGAGAGGATCAACTCAAATGCCATCCGCACCAGGCGTAATACCGGTTCTGTTCTCGTTTCAACGACAAGTCCCTCAGCCACAGGTTCCGTGCAACTCGTTACTGGATCTTTCCTCCCCTCAATCTCAACGAAACATAACCTGCATCCCCCAAAGGGAGAAACCGTATCTTCAATTGCGCAGAGATGTGGAATGAAGATGTCATTTTCAAGAGCAGCCCACAGTATCTTTTTGCCTTTTTCAGTAACTATCTTTTTACCGTTAATCGTTAAAGACACCTTTTCCATGGTTTATCCTGATATGAAGAAATAATTAAAGAAGATACCAATGTAATGTTTAGCATTTCACATGACTGTTGAATCCTGCAAACAAAAAAGCTTCCCTAACATCTGACCTCTGATCCCTGTGAACTGTTACCTAATGTCAGTCCATAAATGGTTATTTTCCACAATCTCTGCGTCTGAATCAGATTTTAATCCTCAAAATTCGCAATATATTCCTGCGGTTAAATTTTTCGACTTCCTTGACCTTGCAGAAAACATCTCATTTCTGGATGGACACTACATATGATATGCGAGAATCATCGTCATGTATTCTCTTGTCCTGATAGGCTGTTATCTCTGGGTTCTGATGCAGGAAGCTCTGAGATTGGCGAGATCTTTATCACCGCATCATATTGAGGTGGACAGGCTTCAACACAGTTTTCACACTTGACGCACTTCTCCTGATCAATTGCCTTAAGACGATCTCTTCTCGTGTAAATTGCCTCGGTGGGACAACTGCCTACACAGGCGTCACATGCACGCTGGCATTTTTCAGGGATGATGTAGTATGCAATGAGATCCTTGCACTCCAGGGAAGGACACCTCTGCTCTTTAATGTGCGCCTCATATTCTTCCCGAAAGTATTTTAGGGTTGTGAGTATTGGATTGGGAGCCGTCTTGCCTAAGTTGCAAAGGGATCCCTGTTTTATGTTTTCACTTAATTCCACAAGGAGGTCGAGGTCTTCCATGACGCCTGCTCCTTTTGTAATGTCGCTGAGGATATCGAGCAGATGTTTGGTTCCGATTCGGCAGAATGTACACTTGCCACAGGACTCATTCTGAGTGAATTCCAGGAAATACCGGGCGGTCTCCACTGCACAATTATCTTCATCGAGAATCACCATACCACCGGAACCCATGATGGCCCCTGTCTCCACTATTGTGTTGAAGCAAATGGGCGTGTCCAATAATGAATCGGGAAGGCATCCCCCTGAGGGCCCTCCAATCTGGACAGCTTTGAAACTCTTTTTTATGGCTATGGGGCGTTCACCTGCGATGTTTGAAGCCCGTATCACAGGAGGGGTCCCGCCACCAATATCGAAGATGACTTCCCTCAGCGTCATTCCAAACGGAACCTCCACAAGGCCCGTATTTTGAATCTTACCGGCCATGGCAAAGACTGCCGTGCCCTTACAGGCTTCCGTGCCCACTGAGGAGAATTCCGAAGCTCCTTGAGCAAGTATCCTGGAGACCAAGGCCAGGGTCTTTACATTGTTTATCAGTGTGGGTCTTCCCCATAGTCCGCTGTTTGCCGGATATGGCGGTCTGGGTCTCGGCATTCCCCTCTTCCCTTCGATTGACGCCATAAGAGCCGTCTCCTCTCCACAGACAAAGGCCCCTGCGCCCTGATTGACATCAATATTGAAGTTTATGCCGCTTCCCAATATATTCTCACCCAAAACCCCCTTTTCTTTCGCCTGAGAGATTGCCGAACCAATAACGGAGACGGCTTGAGGATATTCCTTTCGCACATAAACATACCCGGATTCAGCCCCAACAGCATACCCTGCAATGATCATCCCCTCAATGATGGAGTGAGGGTCACTCTCTAAAATTGTCCTGTCCATGAAGGCACCTGGATCTCCTTCGTCTGCATTGCATATGATGTACTTCCGATCACCGGGAATATTCCTGCATATTTCCCATTTTTTCCAGGTCTCAAAACCTGCGCCTCCCAATCCCCTTAATCCCGACTCTTTTATATTCTCTATAGTCTCAGAAGGTCCCATGTTCAAGGCACGGACTAAACCTTCATAGCCACCTGAGGCTATGTAATGATTGATATTCTCAGGAACTATTGAACCACAGTTCTTTAAGAGCCATCTTCGTTCCAGAGACCATCTGGGAGTCTCAAAGACAGTGGGGATCATATCGTTCTCATCCACTGCACCCAGGGCCCATTCCAGGGCAGGGTCTTCTTCATTGAAAAATCTTCTTATCAGTGATTGAGCACGGCTGGGAGTGAGATATCCATACAGTATAGGGGGCCATCCAGGTTTTGAAACAACTGCCATGGGTTCAGCATAGCAGTGCCCATGGCATCCCACCTGAACCACCTTGGCATCTATCCCCATGCTTTCAATGACATCCTTGAAGGATTTCACTACTTCAATGGCCCCGGCTGATCTCCCACATGTGGCTGTGCCCACAGAGATAACAGCTCCCTCCCCATCATTCGTTTCCTGTAAATCTTTGAGGGCCTCTGATTTGAGTTCTTCGAACCTTTCGTTAATCATTATCTCCATCACCCGACCCTTTCTCATCTTCATTTATGTCGGATTCAGAGCCATTTCCCTTTCCTTCACTTTCCAACTGGTATCTCAAAAGGAAGCCGTCCACTTTTGTGGAATCCATTCGACCATGCACCTCATCATTTATCACCACAACAGGTGCCAAAACACAACATCCCACGCAGTTAACCCTTTCTAAACTGAATTCTCGATCTTCGCTGACTTCTCCTTCCCTTATCTGGAGACACCGCTCCCATGATTCAAGGACAGTGCCACCCCGTTTTACATGGCATGCTGTACCCATACAGACTTGTATGTGCCTCTTTCCAGGAGGAATAAAACGAAAATGGTTGTAAAATGTAGCCACACCATAGACGGTTGATTCTGATATATTCAAATACTTGGCTACATCCAGCATTCCATCCTCAGGGAGGTAGCCTATATGGTCTTGGATTGAGAGGAGTATGGCAATGAGATCCTTCTTCCCTTCCCATTTTTCAAGAATTTTTCGAATTTTCTCTCTCTCCTCCATACATTCCTGTGCCGAATCGTTGTTCATGAAAAACCTCTCTCAATCCTCTTATTTTTTTGGGGGGGTACTTGAGGGCTCCCAAAGGGGAAGTAATAGGGGATTACTCGCTTTCTGGGAAGTTACGCCTTAAAGAGGAAGTCTTTTCAAATTCCGATAATATAGGATAAAAAAGGCAGGTGGTCAAGGGGAAAATGATTTCAATCTATATGGTTAGCCAAATTGGAGTATGTAAATCTGACCCACATATATATGGACGTCAATGCTGCAGACTTATTCTTGTGCAGACCCTAAGCTGTTAATAAAGTATAAACTGCGATGAATCTGTCTATATTTGTTTTAATGATCTTTTCTGCCTTATGCAGCTCAGTGGATGAGTTGAACTCGGAACCTAAACTCACCAGGATCTTGTCGAATACCGAACCTTTGATTCCCAACTTTTTCTGGTAGTCGATCTTGTATATGGAGTATTCGGCGTATGAAAAGCAATATTTTCCAAAACGACTCTTTGTGCTCCTGAAATCCCACTCTTCCTTAAGCCGAAGATAATCTGCAACAATCCTTTTCAACTCCGGTTTTTTGATGACCTCAGGGTTGATTGTTTCTCCGAGAGCATTGTTTATGATCTTGAAATACTCCTTTATAAAATCAATATCCGTGATTGCAAGGCCATAAATGTACCAGTCATCAGCGCTGTAGATAACAGCCTTCTTTTCCTGGTCAGTCAGATGGATATAGCTGGGACATTCATGCGAAGCGCATAATTCTTTTCCATAAAAGGAATCGTCCCTTCGATCTGATCCATGATTTACCGAAGGATGGAGAAGGCATCCGACTTTCTTTTTCTCTTTATCCACGAAACCCAAAAACTCGCAATTGTAGATTGTTTTGAAGAGCTTTTTATGCGGTGACAACTCCTCAACTCGCATTCGGTAATGATCGAATGATTCGGAACCATCTTCCAGAGAATTGAAGAGTTCTGTCTTTTTATGGAGTAAGGGCTCCAATGCGGTTCTGGAATACCCTTTCCAGTTGTACAATCCACAGCAGGCACCGCAGGATTTTTCATTGTCAGGTTGGCAGAGGTGAATTGTGCTGCTAGACACTTTAACTTTTCTGTCCGAGAAAGGCAGTGACTTCAACTACACTGTATCCTTAACAAACGGGTTGAAGTCTTTCTCCTGTTTTACCGTAGATGTAGGAGCATATCCGTAGTTGTGCCCCGGCATTATTATGGTCTCATCCGGGAAGGTCAATATCCTCGTATTGATGGATCTGAGGAGGACCGGCCATGACCCTCCGGGTACGTCTGTTCTCCCGACACCCCCCACAAAAAGGGTGTCACCGGTGAAGAGATACCCGTTCAAATGAAGGGTAATGCCCCCAGGAGAGTGTCCCGGCGTGAGAATGACCTTGAGGCTGAGTTTTCCTATATCAATGGTATCCTCGTCTTTCACTGTGATATCCGCAGGCGGAGATTCTTTCGATCCGAACATGGAGAGAAAGAAACTCGGTTGCTTTGTCAAAAGCTCTTTCTCATATTCATGTATGATTATCTTTGCACCTGTTTTTGCTGCCATATCGGCATTGCCCATAGTGTGGTCTATATGGGAATGTGTATTCACAATATACTTTATGTCTATTCCATTTTCCTTGCTGATGGAAATGATCCTCTCAGCATTGGACGCAGGATCGATCACAAGTCCTTCACCTGTCTCTTTACAGCCCACTATGTATGCGAAGACCGCAAGATTTCCAACTTCCAATTGCTTTACGAACATCAATACCTCCTCATTATCATTGTTAGTGTTTATCCAGAAATAGGACATTTCTTGCAAGGTCAAGAAAAAGAAGATTGGGACCGCAGGAATGCATTAAACTGGATTAAGAGGTTCATGTTTAATGTTGAGTAATGCCAATCTCCCAAAATTCAAGGGACTATAAAGAATCTCGACCTGTGCGGTTAAACAGGTTTGTGTTCAGCAATAGCCAGCGAGCGGTCAATTTTGTCAATCGTACAGGTTCAGGAATTTCAAACGAAAGGATGCGGTGATTCCACAAAGGTGGCAGCCCATCAACATGTCACATGGATAATGGCCCCTACTGACTCCCCATCTTTCATAAGTGTATTGAATAGACCTACAGCTTCTTCCGAGGGGAGAACACTCAAATTGAAGTTCTTTCGCTCTGCTAACTTTTGAGCCTCTTTTGAAAGTCGTGCGACTCCATTTGTTCCAGTTCCGATCACCAGCATTGAGACCTCCCCATTCATGATCTCCTGAATCTCATCCTCTTTCACAGAGTGGGACCCAAACATCCAAAGCCCACCCTTTCTTCTCTTTACTGTTCCATCGGGAAGTATGGTTACATCATGTCTGTATTTCTTTCCATTGATCACGATTGAACCAAATCGCAGCTTATCTACTTTGGTCATTTCAGCCCTCCCCCTTTTTCTCAGTTTTTTCATATATGCTCTTCAGTCCCTCAATCAAGACCAACCTTCCCAGAGGTATTGTCTCACATGGAAGGGACTCTATAAATAATCTGTTTCCGCATAATCCTCCGCTGAGATATATTTTCCGGGGCTTCCCTGTGAAATAATAGACATTCATGGCAATCCCTTTCACAAACCTGGCCACCGCTTTCCTCTCATCCCCGGTTTTTATTATTTCATCGAATATTTTAGATATGCCGATTAGCCCGCATGTTACTGGAGAGCCATCTTCCGGAGGTTTGAGGTCGTTGCAGTCAAATCCATAATACATCTCCAAAAGCTCAATGGCAAAGCCTTGAGATGCACCGCATTCCTGATTCCATCCTGTTTGTAAAAAACGATCATCCTTGTAAACCACATATTTGATGTCCCGACTGCCTACGTCTACCAAGATGAAATCCTTTTCACTTATCAATCTGAGACCTCCCTCAGAGAGAGCAATCAGTTCATTGACGCATATTCTTGACCTTTTCTTTGCATTATGTCCGCAGGCAATATCAGCAATGATATCTCTTGATATCTCTTTTGTCCTGGTAATCTTCACCGACTTGTCCAGAATCTTTGACCATGTGCTGCCAAAATCGGCAAAGACTGTCATTTGGTGGCCCCTCTGAGATACAAAAACGCCTCTATCTGTGCCTTAACCGATGAAGTCAGCCTCCCATCACAATCCACATAGAGCCCTCTATAAACTCTGGCCAGGTTTTTGGCCAAAAGATTCTTGGAGCAGAAAGTCTGTGCATAGAAGACCACTGGTATCCCTTCTTCCACATAGCACTCAAGCTCCAAATCGTCAGGCGTACCGTTCTCAAGACATCGGGTCCAACCAAATATCCTTGTTCCATCGGGGAAGAGGTCGAATATTCTGGTATCCCAACAGGGGACAGACCAGAAGCCGGCCTTCGGGTGAATCTCCCTTTCAAGTTGTTCATTTATGAGATTGCTGATGTTGTTGAGAATCAAGTCAAATTTCTTTCCAAGCGGGAGGGTAGAGTCGCAGATAACAGTACTGCGTGCCTTTCTATTTTGATTTCGTGTCTCTACAATCTCCATACCGAAGTGTTTTCTTAATATCCAACTGAGAAATCTCCCGGAGTCACACTTCCCTTCTCCCACATCAAAGATGATCTTTTGGGGACGTAAAGCCAATGCATTGTTGAAAACCCTCTTTATGATAGAGCAAGAGATCTTCGGGAGATAAAGATCGCTTTTCTCTTCTATCTGACCCAGGTCATTGTCAAGATCTATCAATTCTTCACATCTGTAATTCTCAAGCACTTCATAGGGCGGATTCCCCACAAATCCTATCTTCACAACCCAATACTCCTTAAAGTGCGGAACTTTCTCAATAAAATTTTGATCAGTGCGCTCCCACAGCTCTGCTTCACCGCACATGGCGAAAGATATCAGCAGGCCTCAGCGGCAGTCAAATTTTTATGCATGTACTGTCTGAGCGTCTTTATGCTAAATATCTATCTTCATAAGATCTTCTGCTTGAATTATTTCACCTTGGTATGTCTTTCGTGCCTGTTCTACAATATTGAATTCTTCACAAATCGGATAAAGGTGTGTTAATATGAGTTTTTTTGCTTTCGACTC
>JAXHSZ010000164.1:0-4697 GCA_034190725.1 Thermodesulfobacteriota bacterium | reverse complement strand
TCATACGGTTTTAGTTTCATGTGTCAGTGTTCAGGTTGCAGATTTTTGCGGCTGCTGACACATGAAACTAAAACCGTATGAAATGGTTGGGAATTTAATCGTACTGGTCGACCCCCCAAGAATGTATGGAACCGGTTTTTCAATATATTCCATGTGTCTTCCAATAGTCTCTTATCTTTTCTTTCAATGACTGGGGCAATGGAATATAAATGAGTTTTTGGGCTGTCTCATCCCCTTTCTTAAAAGCCCAGTCAAAGAATTGCACCACATCTTTATTGGAACCAGCCTTTTCCTCGGCCAGGAGTATGAATGTTGCACCTGCTATGGGCCAAGCATGAGGGCCGGGCGCATTGTTCAGCCAGAGATGAAAGTCTTCTGAAGGATCAAAATCGCCCGAGTCAGCCGCGGCTTTGAAACTCTCGAATGAAGGTTCCACAAATGTACCGGCAAGATTCTGCAGAAGCGTGTGCGAAAGTTTGTTTTGTTCCGCATATGCGAATTCAACATATCCGATGGAGTATTTCACCCTCTTCACATAGTTTGCCACTCCCTCGTTGCCTTTACCGCCTATACCCACGGGCCATTTCACAGCCTTGCCAGTACCGACTTTTTCCTTCCAACGGGCGCATACCCCGCTCAAGTAATCCGTAAATATGGCTGTGGTGCCCGAACCGTCCGACCTGTGTACAACGGTAATCTTTTTGTCCGGCAGTTTCAACTCCGGATTGAGCTTCTTGATCTTCCCGTCATTCCAGTATTGGATTTCTCCCATGAAAATGTCGCAAACAGAGTCACCATCGAGTTTCAATTCTCCTGATTGAATGCCTGGAATGTTCACCACCAGTACAACTCCCCCAATAACCGCTGGAAACTGCAACAACTTGTTTTTCCGAAGTTCATGGGATTGAAGAGGAGCATCGGATGCACCGAAATCAACAGTCCTGTTGACAATCTGTCTCACACCGCCCCCTGAACCGATGGACTGATAGTTGAGCTTTGTTCCAGTCACCTTATGATACTTGAATGCCCATGCAGAATAGACAGGATATGGAAACGATGCTCCTGCTCCGTTTAACGTTGTGTTAGCATATGAAATGCCTAATGTACCTAAATATACCACCAACGCTGTCAACATACCTAAAATTCTTAACTTGAACATGAGTCTCTACCTCCTTGTCTATCCTAGATTTAATAACCTTGAAACCTTCAGCCTGAAATTACAAATTCTGTTTTCTTAGATTTTCACTCTCCCATTTCATTTGTTCAATCGAATGTACCAGAGAAATGTTACGATTATGTTACGATGGTGTTAAAATACGATTAAGGTTTCATCCTAGGATCTCTACGACTTTTCAAAATCAGCCGGAATTGCTAGATTGTGTCCATCCAGAAATGAGTTGTTTTTTGGAAGGTCAAGGAAGGCGAAGACTTTAACCACAAGAATAAATTGTGCGAGAAGGGGCACATAGCAATGTGCCCTTCTATCTGAGCCTGATACAGAGATTGTGGAAAATAGTCATTTATATAGAGGCACTACTCCGATAATGTAATGATCTTCTTCTCACGTCAATAAAAAAGGACAATGTTTTATCCATTCCCATTCATCTCATATAGTCGTCTAAAGAGTGTGACCTCTGCGGTGAACTTTGTCAGTCGAACAGGTCGATATCTTTCAGTTTTTCGTCTATCCTTTATCAAGAATTAGCTCTGTTTTTTCCATCGCATACTGGAACGAAAATACGTAACTTTATATCAGTTCATCTTTTTCCTGATCTACATTGGGCGTGCTTCCGAGGACTATAAGCTTCCCGTCACCGATCTTTCCGGTCTGGGCCCCCTTGATGATCGCCTCTATCGTGGATTCCACAAAGGCTTCGTTGACTCCAATCTCAAGGCGTACCTTTTTAAGCAGGTTTACCTCACTTGCTGCGCCCCGATAAGACTCCGTGTATCCCTTCTGCTGACCACACCCCAGGGCATTTATCATCGACATCTATATTGCACGCATTCTTGGCCCTGGTAAATCCGGCTTCTAATAGAGCAAACCCCGGCTGCATGAACATAACCAGTATGGCAGCGATGAGGACCCAAACCGTGTCCAGGTCTACACTTTTAGCGTCAACCGAATCTGCAATACTCTTCAATGTGGGCAGTTCTGCTTCTGTTTCCGATGTGACCTGTACTTCTACTCCAACCTGTGAACCAGGAACTTCCTCCCCCATGGCAAGTGGTATTGAAAACCAGGCAATATATAAGATCAGGAAGGGAATCATTCCCATCTTCAGCTTCATTTTGTCCTCCCGTTGGATTTTGTATTGATTCAGCTTCTCCCGTCCACCCTCTCCCGGCTGAGGGGAGAGGGCAAGGAGAGGAGAGGATGATTTTCAATTGAATGCACTAGAATGAATATGTAAACTCAAATGCTACAGTATGATTATTGTCCGTATATTTACCGTCTGCATCTTCAAAGAAATCCTGATCTGCAAAGTCATACCTGTATTCAATCAGGAACCCGGCCTCGTCAGCAATGACAAATGTGGGGGCGATTGTGACTGACTGCATTTTCACTTGTTTTCCTGCATCGTCTCCTCCGGAAACAAGGCCGAATGCGTGTCCGTCTTTGTCATCAAAATAGTCGTATCGGAGCGTCAAACCCGTACGATCGCTCATGTCATAATGTGCCATAAGAAGACATCCGAACCATTCTGCATCGTCACCCACAGTCTTCACGCTGGAACCTTCTTCTCCCCCGAAATTCACCTCGGCACCTATAGTAAGGGCGTCTGTGGGGGACATGGTTGCATCAATATCAATCACCGAACGTTTGTCACTGTTGTCATCGTCCTTTTCAGCACCATATATACCGGAAATACCAAAGTTCAGAGCCTCCGAAGGTGTGAACCCTATCCTTCCACCGTATGTCTTCTCTTTGTTGTTGTCGCTTATCACATCCCAACCATTCACTACATAGAGGCTTATATCAATCACTTCCCCCAGGCCGAAAGCACCCATCAGGCCGGTGAGGTTGGTGGGCAGTCCATAGTCAAAGACAAGAGCATGGGAAAACTAATACATATCAGGTGCATCGAGAAGTTCAAACCCAATGGGAGCATTGAATTTCCCAAAGGTAAATTTTGTCCCGTTCAGAATCGGGCACCCAAAGGTCACATACCCCTGTTCCATAATTTCGTCTACGGTCAACCCGTCTTCCTCGTCTCCATTCACAAAATTCAAGTCTGTTCTCAGGGATGTCGCATCCGAGATCGTCTTCTCTATGTCCAGTTCGATTTGATCTAAACTGAATGTATTGGATTCTGCGTTGTCATCATACACATAACTGGTATCCACAAATCCACTGATCTTCAACCCTTCGAAGATCTTAGATACATCGGTGGAGACTTTCTCTTCCAACGCCTTAACTCTCTGCTCCAGGTCTTGGCCGGCATAGAGAGGTACAGAATTGTAAGAGCAACAAATAAGACCACAAATCATTCCAACAAATATAACAGCTTTCCACATTTTCAAGTACCTCCGTAAGTAAATGGTGTCTGAACGAAAACGAGGATTTTTCATCAAGGTCAAGGAAGATCGAAATTTTAACCGAATGAATATATTGTATATTTTGAGGATTAAAATTTTTATCTGACGCAGAGATTGGCGAAAAAAACAGTTTTGGTTCGGACACTAAATAGGCTCTGCAACACAATTTTGCGACCCATTTGGTGAGACCGGTCCGTTTCTTGCCGTGTTCTTGCATCTGAGAAGCAAGTGAAGCAAGCGGTCAGTGCTTCCCACATTACTGCCTCACAGCACAGGTCTTCAATTTTCAAGTGTTTAAAAAGATTATTTTTTCAAGATTTCAGCCCGATCATTCCATCTCCACCACCTCCTCACTGTATGTAAAGTAGCTTCTCAAAAAGTCCGGGAACATGCCGAAGCCCACAGGGTAGCTTTCATTCGCCCCCCTGTGAACTACGGTATAAATATATTTCCCGAAGATATTGAGAAGTTGCTGTGAATAATCAATTCCGATTGGGAACACCATCGTCCTTGAACCTGAGAATAAAATCTCATTTCTGAACGGATATTACCTATGTCTCTATGGCAAGGCTTGTGCCATCTTTTTGACTGAGCCTGAAAAACCTTTTTTAACTCTCTAACTCTTTTATTTATAATGGATTATAAAATAACGAATATTCGAGAAATGCGTTGATAGGCCATGTGAAGGAGAGAGCAGGATGCTCGAATTCACTCATGACCGGAGGAATATATAGAGGATATATTGTAATAAAAGTAATGATATTGAGTCTTTACATTCTGTTTGTCGATTTCGAGCAGGATGCCACGTACAGATCTTGAAACAGGTAATCCCATGGATCTTCAAATGTTACGGATTTTCATCTATCGAAATTTACTGTGGTATCGGTCGAAATTTGCGACAACGTATTACAACGTTAAACCTCATCGGATTCATCCCTCTGGACTTGCGCAATTCAATATCTGAAATCTATAGTTTTTTCCTTGATTTTTTTCGCTATCATATTCTTCATCATATCTTAACAGAAATGCAATACAACTGTAATTAGAACTCGTTATATTTTCCATAAGTCAAGCTTTATCGGGTTAATCAAGTGAATCTCTGCAGACTCACTGACCTTTTGAGATGCATGATCTCAAAACTATAATACCAAGTTGAG
>JAXHSZ010000163.1:0-2385 GCA_034190725.1 Thermodesulfobacteriota bacterium | reverse complement strand
TCAGCATTCGGATATTTTCTTGCTAGGGCATAAGGCATGACAACCCTTCCGAAACCAAGGGCTGAATCGCTTTCGTGAATTGCCTTATGCCCTAGCAAGAAAATATCCGAATGCTGATCACGAATGGGGATGGCAGTTTGTTTTTCCCGCATCGAAACGATGTGAAGATCCGAGAACCGGAATGACAACCAGATTTCATATCCATGAGTCGGTGCTGCAGCGAGCTATTAAGGCGGCAGTCAGGGAAACACATATTACCAAAAACGGGAGTTGCCATACATTCAGACACAGCTTTGCAACCCACTTGTTACAGGATGGATATGATATCCGCACAGTTCAAGAGTTGCTGGGGCATAAGGAGGTGAATACGACGATGATCTACACTCATGTTCTGAATAAAGGGGGCAGAGCTGTCCGAAGTCCGTTGGATTGATAAGTAAATATTGGGCAAGAAATTTCTTCATGGACATTACCTATAGTACCTGAGAACACCCACCACCTTTCCCTGGATACGCAAATCCCCGCCTTTTACAACGAGAGGCTCCATCCCCTCATTGGCCGGACGAAGCTCTACACAATCCTTGTTTTTGTAATATCTCTTCACGGTTGCTTCATTGTTGATCAAGGCGACTACTGTTTCTCCCTTTTCTGCTTTTGGCTGCTTCCTGACTATGATGAAATCCCCGTTGAGTATGCCGTCCTCTTTCATGGAGTCCCCTTTGACCTGCAAAACAAAGTGATCTCCCTTGCCTATCATCGACGGAGGGACCTCTATTGCACCCACATCCTCAAAAGGTTCTATGGGTTTTCCGGCAGCAACCTTTCCCAACAAAGGAAACTCGTACCGTCTTGTTTCCACGGGGCTTATCACTTCTATGGCCCTTTTCTTGTTCTTGTCTTTGGGGCGGCGGATGTACCCTTTTTGTTCCAGGAGCTTCAGATAGGTGGTTACTGTATTGTATGAGCTGAACCCAAAGCGTGAACAGATCTCATCAAAACTGGGGGACATTCCCCACTCGGTTATATACTCGGATATATAACTCAGTACTTCTTTCTGCTTATGTGTGAGTTTCATGGTCTGGTCCTCTTATTCGTGAAAAATATCTCTTCCCCGGATGAAAACCGACTGAACGGCCCGAATATTTACAGTCACGTCACTTCATGATCAAGGATTATCTTGATTGCATTATCTGTCTTGTTCAGAAACATTTCAAACCCTTTTTGTGCTTCAGTGAAAGGAAGTGTGTGGGTTATGATGGGTGAGACATTGATGCGGCCCTGGGTTATCATATCCATGGCTAAGGGGAAATCCGTGTGGACTTCAGGGCTTACGGAGCCGATCAATGTGATGTTTTTGTAGAAGAGTTTTTTGAAAAAGATCGCATACATCTCTTCATCGGGCACCCCAAAGGCAAGGATTGTCCCTCCATCTTTGACCATATCAATGCACTGATTGATTGTGTCCATCTGGTGCCCGACAGCCTCCACAACAAGGTCGGCCATCTTTCCAGAGGTTATTTCATAGATCTTTTCAATTGCAGTCTCTTTGTCCACATTGATACAATGGGTTGCAAACATCTTTTTTGATACTTCCAGTCTGTAATCCAGTCTATCCAGTACGATGATCCTCTTTGCTCCCAGGTTGCTCAGAACATGAGTAATGAGAAGTCCCATGGGTCCCTGGCCGACTATCACTGTATCCTGATTGATCATATTGCCCAGTTTGCGCATGGCCCAAATAACCGTGCCCAGAGGCTGCGACATTACAATAGTTTCCTTGTCATATCTATGAGGCAACATAACCGTTCGATCTTTATTTGAAAGGAAAAAATTAGCCAATCCTCTGTCATCATGGGGCAGGGAAAGGACCTTATCCCCCTCTTTGAATCTCTCTGATTTGGTTTCTGCAATGATCCCAATGCATTCATGAATGGAAAGGCCCACCGGCAAAGGATACTCATCTTTTGAATAGTGAGTGGCAAACCTCGGCAAATCACTGCCGCAGATGGCGCTGCGCTGAACTTTTACAAGAACGCTCCCGGGGGGAGCTTCGGAAATATCAGGCCTTTTCACGTCTATGATTTCGATCATTTCAGGACCCACGATTTGTGCAGCTTTCATGATTGTCCCCATCCTCATAAGTGTTTTTTGTCTGTACTGCTTCTTGAAACGAATGAGTGTTCATCCGGAAATGAGATAAATTATGCAAGGTCAAGGAAGAAGATTTCAACCACAGGAATTATATCGGACATGTAGGGGCACATTGCAATGTGCCCTTGCGTTTGTGTTTGAAGTAGAGATTGTGGAAAATAACCATATATGATTGAACACGAATTATCATGCCCTCTTTTGGATGTCAATACAAACGATAAAATTGGGCATCTT
>JAXHSZ010000162.1:0-17786 GCA_034190725.1 Thermodesulfobacteriota bacterium | reverse complement strand
CATGGGAAATCCGCCGAGATTGTGAGTGAGACCGAGTTTCGGATCCTTGAGCTGTCTCTCTCCTGCTCTGCCGTTAAGCTGCAGGTACATCTCGTAGAGCATGCGAATGCCGGAAGCTCCGATGGGATGTCCGAAACACTTCAAACCACCATCGGTCTGACACGGCACCTGCCCGTCCAGATCATAGAATCCATCCAATATATCTTTACAGGCCTTTCCTCTTTCGGATATGTGCACATCCTCCATGGTCACCAATTCTGTGATTGAAAAACAGTCGTGTACTTCGAACATGCTCAACTCTTCTCTGGGGTTTTTGATTCCCGCTTCTTCGTATGCCTTGGCGCTTGCAGCCGTTGAAGTAACGATATGGGCGCCGTCCCACTCATATTGCATTTCCTCACCGTTACTCAGGGATATCTGGAGAGCCTTTACAGAAACAAAATCCTTCTTGCCGAGACTCTTTGCGATCTCCGGGGTTGTAACAATAACTGCGGCTGCACCGTCACTCACACCGCAGCAATCGAATAATCCCAGAGGATAGGCAATCATGGGGGAGTTTAATATCACCTCCTCAGATATGGCTTTGCGCATATGAGCCTTTGGATTTAAAACGCCATTTGCGTGGCTCTTTGCCGATACATGAGCCATGGCTCTCTTGAGCTCGTCCATCTCAATCCCGTACTTGGCTGAATATCCGCTCGCAAGCATGGCAAAGCACCCGGGGGCAGTCATGTTGGGGAACCAAAAGGCTTGGAGTCCATATGATCCTGCCATTCCAAAGTCCGGGAGTCCGCCGTAGCCTGTTTCCTTCAATTTTTCAACACCTATGGCCAAAGCAATATCATATGCTCCGGACGCCACCGCATACGATGCACCTCTGAATGCCTCGGTTCCTGTGGCACAGAAATTTTCAACTCTGGTCACAGGAATGTTGGGTAACCTCAATGTTATGGACGCAGGCAAGGCGCTCTTTCCCACATTCACTTCTTCCGCTGCAACTCCCAACCAGGCTGCTTCAATCTGATTCTTCTCAATGCCCGCATCTTTCAGACATTCCTCAAAAGCTTCAACCATCAATTCTTCAGCGCCAGATTCCCATCTCTCGCCGAACCTGGTACAGCCCATACCTAATATTGCCACTTTATCTCTTATTCCAGTTGCCATGTTTTTACCTCCTTTATTGCTCAACCTGAGGGATTGCCTTCCAGAAGTACCCATGATATCCGCGTATATCATCTTTTTTCTTTCTTCGAAAAGACATCTTTATCGGTTGACCTACCTTTACCTTCTCAAGGACGCAATCCGTGAAATCACAGAATATCCTACCGCCTTCATCAAAAGAGACAAGCCCGTAAATGGCAGGTGGATCAATAGAGGCGGCAAGCATATCACCCGTATAGGTCAGTACCTTTCCTGTCCGAATGGCAAATTCATAATCTTCCAATGAATGTATGGCATTACATTCAGGATTGACACATATGTCTTGAGGGATGAATTGAGGTGTACCACATTTGGTGCATTTACCACCCACAAGACCGAGGATTACTTTTCGTTTTCTCCAGAGGGTCGTCAACGCCGTATTCCCGTAAGTCTCTCCCCGAAGACCCAAATCAGCAACGATCAATTCTCTGAACTTCGCATACTTTTGATAGCTGGCCAATTCTTCTCGATTCGCGAGTGAGCCCTGAATTCCCTTTGGGCCTTTGAGGTCCTTGATCTTATCGGTCACCTCAAAGCCAATGACATCGCAACCCTGCCCGAAACCGGCCATCAGTATCTTATCGCCGGGCTTTGCATTTTCAAGGGCCGCAATAAGCATCACAAGGGGATGAGCCGTGCCCGTGTCTCCGCAGACTTCATGCATATTGTCCTGCACTTTTGATGGATCGAGCCCCAGTTTCTTGGCAATCTTAGAATGCTCTCTCTTGAAATAGCATGGGTAGATGACCTTATCAAAACTGTTCAAATCCATACCTGTTTTCTTGGTGTATCCGGAGATGGCTTCCGGAATGATCTTCACATATCCCTCGTCTCTTACCCATCTTTCTTCCCATGCATAGTCATAGTCTTTATTACGACCTTTGTAATGATCCACAAAGTCGCATGTATAGGAATAATGCCCCTTCACTTCCGCTATGACATCCTTATTGCCGAAGAGCAATGCAGCAGCACCGTCCCCCAAGAACATCTCATACATGGTGGCCATCTTGGTGCAACGCTGATCCGAGGCCATCACCAGCACATTGCTTTTTTCTCCGGACTGAACCGCCTCTGTTGCTGAGATTGCTGCGGAAACACCCGCCTTTTGAGAAGAAGCGAAATCCACATTGGTGACACCCCCTTCAGGCACATTCAGCGCTGTGCTCACTATGCCTGAATTGAGCCTGTCCATATACGGGAGGGTCGTAGACGCCAGATAGACGCCGTCCAATGCTTTTCTGTCTTTGCCGGTCATACAGTCATAACCGGCAGCAACCGCCATGGTCAATGCATCTTCATCCCAGTTCGCAACTGACTTTTCCCCCTGGGCCACCGCCATACTGGGTGGAAGCAGCCAGCCCATGTTCTGGAATATTACCATTCGATTCAATCGATACCGGGGGATGTATCCCCCATAGGATGTAATCCCAACCATTTGAAATACCTCCTTATAAATTTTTCTTCAGCTGTTTCCGTCCAAACATTCCCATTCCCCTCAATCTTGAATTGTTCCTGACCTTACGGAATAGCTCATCTCTGAATTGGAAACCGCCTCCCACCCTCTTTTTTCAGAATCTACGTATGTGATGGGCACTTTATCATTTCAACCAACCCAGGCCGTTTTCAAAGAAACATGTTTTTTCGGCATGAGTGAGAACAGACAGTAAAGCTTTCCCACCTCCTCTCTTTTGAGGATTCTCCCAAACCTCTTTATGATCGTGTACAGACATCATGGGTCAGGTGGAGTTCCTTGACACCCGAATCCAGTGACCTGCCACACTTATTCTTTATATTCGGCGATGAGCCTGACTCCTTCATGAAGCGCCTTTTTATTGGCGTCCAAAAGCCTTTCCCTGGAAGTGCCTTTTGATGTGGCCTCCACTGTTTCCTCAAGGAGTTCAACGGGGAAGGCCTTTGTTGCTTCCAGGTATGCTCCCATAAGAATGAAATTTGCAGTCAGGGCATCCCCTTCTTCGCAAGCGATTTTACGAGCCGGGATATAGAAAACCTTTATGTCCTCCCGCTCTGCTTTTTCATGAATCACTGAATCATCCACGATCAAGGTACCCCCAGGAGATACCCTTTTCTCAGCGATCCTGAACCCGGTAGGACTCGTAACGATGATAACTTCCGCCTCTTTCCACACAGGGGAGTCGATCTCTGTGTGAGAACCGGCGATCATGGTTTCACTCTCCCCGCCCCTCATCATGGGAGAATAATTGGGAACAAAGGAAACATAAGCATAATTCTTTGCCGCTGCCTGGGTCAAAAGATCACCAAAGGCCAGCGCTCCGTGCCCTCCCAGCCCGGCAAATATCACTCGAAATCCATTTTCTGCTTTCGATGCCATGACTACTCCTTTTTATCTCTATTCTTAAATTCACCCAAAGGAAATTCCGGGACCATTTTCTCCTCAATGAATTGGGAGCAATCCACAGGTGAAAATTTCCAGTTTGTGGGACAGGCGGAGAGAAACTCCACGACCCCAAAACCCAATTTCTTTGTCTGTTTTTCAAAAGCGGCTTTCAACATCTTCTTGGCCTTCTGCCGATTGGCAGGTGTATGAACGGATGCTCGCGCCGCATAAGCGACCCCTTTAAGCGGCGCCACAAGCTCGGGGCCATGCATTGGATATCCTGCAATATTCTGGTCTCTGCCCACGGGAGTTGTGGGAGTCACCATTCCGAGCAATGTGGTTGGAGCAAGTTGCCCCCCCGTCATACCGTAACATGCGTTATTCATGGTGATCACGGTGATGTTTTCGCCTCGTGCGGCTGTGGCAACGAAACTGCCCAAACCTATTGCCCCCTGTTCCCCATCACCTTGTATGGCAAAGATGAATGCATCCGGATAGACTCGTTTCAGTGCGGAAGCGATAGCCGCACCCGGACCGTGAGGGCCACCGAAGGCATCAAGATCCATGGCCATGGCACCCATAGTACTGCAGCCTCCTCCGCCTATACAAATGGATTGTCCTTTTAAATCCAATTCTTCAAGAACCTCATCCATCACCCTGTAGATGATTCCATAATGACACCCTGAACAAAATCCCAGGGGCAACATCCTGAACGGCGGTCTCTTGCAGACAGCCTTCTTTTCAATAGCTGTATCCTGACTCATAGCATTTCCCTCACTTCCTGAAGAATTCTTTCAGGGAATATCAAACCCTCGGCGCTGGCCGTGTGTCGGGCCTGAATTCCCAGAAAACGAACCTTGGCCCCTCCTTGCACGGTAAGTTCCACATCGTCTACCAACCCGCCGGGGCTATCCTCCACCACCAGTACTTTCCCTGCCTTGAGGGCTTCTTGACGGAGTGCTTCTTTTGGGAAAGGCCAGAGGGTGATCGGTCTGAACAATCCGACTTTCATGCCTTTTTCCCGTGCCAGGTTCACTGCCCTCTTGGATGCTCTTGCCGCATATCCATAGGCCACAATGATCAGATCGGCATCCTCCGTTTTATAGGTATCGTACCTTGTCTCAGACTCTATAATTTTATTTGCCTTTGCCTGTTGTTGTGTAAAGAAACCTGGAATATCCAACATCATCCCCGTGACCGTAAAGAGGAAATCGGTTCTTCCTCCTTTGTTGTCTTTCCCCTTCAACGCCCAATCCTTTTCCGGCAGCGGTCCGAAATCAAAGGTTTTCAAGTCAAGATATTCTGTCATCCTTCCCAATACGAAGTCGGTCAATACCATGGCAAGTGTCCGGTATTTGTCTGCAATGTGAAAAGCGAGCTGCACAAACTCATAGCTTTCCGAAACAGAATATGGAGCAAGAACAGGATAATTCACTCCCCCGTATACCCCTCGAGTGACAAAGGAATAGTCGGTCTGACCCTGCTGCCCCCCTGTTCCCGTACCAGGCCCGAGCCTTTGGGTATCTACAATTACTGCAGGTATCTCAGCAGTCATAATCATGGAAAGCGGCTCCTGCATAAGAGCTATGCCGGGGCTTGAGGTGGAAGTCATAACCCTCTCTCCGGACAATGCCGCTCCAAGAACCATATATGCTGCGGCATATTCCCCTTCACTCTGAAGGAAACATCCTCCCAATTTTGGAAGTTCCCGCGACATAAAATGAGCGATTTCACTCTGGGGGGTAATGGGATACGCAAAATAATACCTGCAACCGGCGGCAATAGCAGCTCTCGCTACAGCATCATTTCCAGTGCTTAAGATCCTCTCCGTCATATCTCCCTCCCTGCAACATGTTTGTACACTTCAATAGCCATATCAGGGCACATCCAGCCGCAGATTCCACACCCGGTGCACTCTTCAGGATTGGAAACCTCTGCGATGGGGAATCCACCGGAGCCAATCTTCCCCATGGAGATGCACTTCTTTTTACAATAGAATTCACAAAGACCACATCCTTTACAAAACATCTCCTCAATAATTACTTCACCTTTTTCAGCCATATTCTCCTCCCTTTGAGAGAGCGAAAACCTTTACTCTCTGGAATTCTTTAAGAGAGAGATATCCCTTGTCTCTCGCATGTTATAGAGTTTTGCCCAACTCATATGATCTTGTTTCTCCTTTCTCCCCCCTCTCACAGATCAATGTTTACTCTCCAATAATTCAAGCTTCAACTCTCTCACTATCTTCTCACCCCTCTTTACGGAAATACTTACAGCCGGCTGAGACAGTCCCAACTTTTTTGCGAGAACCGTGGCATTCTCACCAAGCTCCCGTACTGCCCAATAACAGAATACACTGCGAGATTTCACTACGTCCGGATACTTGCCTGATGTGTATATCTGCTCTGGTTCTATACCGAAAAGAGAGGCAACCCTGAGGCCAAGCTTTCTCAGATCATATCCCTTTATTTTGAGGTGGTGCCTGCGATCCAGTTGCTCTGCTGATAATTGAAGTACCTCCGAAACAAACGAACTGTCTCCCAGTATCCGCTCATCACCTTTGAGCCTATCTCCTCTTTTACGTAAAGCTTTTACCCGAGACCATCCACCGGCACTCCGTATCAATCCTCCCCCTATTAAATCGTACCTTTGTCCTTCTTGGATCCCTTTCCAGACATATGTGAGATACATTTTTCGGGCAAGGGTTGTATCGGCATGAAATTTTTGCAACACATAATCAACATCTTGCCATGAGTTCTCCCTCTTTCCCATGATAACACTGTGACCCGTATAATGGTACGTATCAAGGTCTTTTACATTCTGTATTATCTTGGCACGGAGGGGATTAAGATGTATGTATCGTATCAACTGCAGAAAATAGGGCTTTTCCTGACATAATACGGATTTATACCTGTTTTGAAAGAGTTGGCCATGTCTTTTGTGCCTTCGATTGTAGGTTACGGCATAGCCGGTGAGAAGTCGCCTCATGACGGTGGCGAGTGGAACAGCCCCTGCCCGAAGCAAAATATGAACATGATTAGGGATGAGAGCCCAAGCATAGCAAGCAGTAGATGATTCAATCAGTAAATTGCCCAAGCGTTCTAAAAAATTATTTCTATCACCATCGTCTAGAAAGATGTTTTTCCACTCTATCCCTCTGATAATGATATGATACAACGCGCCTGGGGCGTCTATTCGAGCTTTACGGGGCATGAAAAATTATATACCAAAAACCCTGTCCACTGTCAATTTATAATTTTATGGACGTCCCCTTTTTGTCTGTCTCAGGTTTTCAGGATAGCCTTTATATTTCAGTTCACACTCTTTTGCCCGAACGGTCCGCCGGGTTGAGATGAACAATAATAGTCCCCTTATATATACACATTATATGGAAGCCTGTGATAAAGGTGGGGCTAAAAGATGATTTGGAAAATGAAATTAATGAATGCCTCCTCTTCCCTGATCTTATACCCTCCGGATAGACCAATTTCAACAGGTATCCATGCAAGGAGATAAGACCGTGCAGTCAAGGTGGCGCCCACTGTGGTCCGTGCCTGATCCGTCCAGTCATGAAACACAAAATCATCCTCCCACCCTGCCCCGTAATCTACGAACAAGGATCCCTTGAAAAGGTTCAAATGGAAAGCACTGAGTCCGATCCCCCGGTCAGCATACCAAATGGGAAAGTGATATTCCATTGATGTGAGAAGGTTCTTTCTCAGATTGAGGCCCCCTTGCTCATCATCATCGTCATACCCCCGGGGTATGCTGGAACTCTTCTCATAAAAGAGAATGCCGTCTTGACTTTGATGTGACACGGTTATCTCAAATCCGTGGTGTTTCAGTACGGACGGGACATACTGGGTTACGGATGCAAAAGTATTATGTCCCGGAAGCTCTCCCCACATGTCGGAAACTCCCTCTTCATGAGAAATGAAAAATTGCTGACCCCACAGTGGGACCACATCACGCCTGGCGTGGTCAGGTGTTCGTGAGAAAACCATCTCACCAAAGACCCCCATGGAGCGATCTTGATTACTGTCAACAGACAGCCCTTCAAGACCGTCGAATTTTCTGATGCGGGTCCCTGCACGATAAGAAGATGAAATAATACTGGGTGCGGTCTTATGGGTAACGTCCAGACCGAAGGACAGTTCGCCTCCCCTCTCGCGAAACCAGTAATCCCTGCCCCCTCCCAGGGTGTTTCCTTCCTGAGCGCTGTCATATGCCCGAACCCGTATGGTCGGCCAAAACGACCTATTCGTGAGCCAAAGATCGTATCCCGGGCGATTCGATTCCAGACCATGGAATATATTGGCCGTATATGAATTGATACCCACCGGGTCCGCTCCCATGACAAATATCCCGAAAGTGGCCCCGTCCTCATCCGAGCTCAAGTAAGGAACATGCAAGAAAGGTCTGTAAACCTTCCACCAGGGGATTCCACTCTCCTGGAAAGAGATCTCCGGTTCAAGTCTCTCGAGATCGGGTTCATTGAGGATACTACCGTCTTCCACGTGAACTTCTTTTCCGGCACGAGGCATAAACGGCATGGTGCAGAGACGGTTTACTCCCCTGTGCATGCTGAAGAAAGAAAGGGTTTCACCGTCCGGAGAAATGTGGGGTCCCGATGCGGCATAGAAAACCGAAGTGATCTGATAGAGTTTGTGTTCAGCCATGTCCCACGCATGGATGTTCCATATTCCACTCCGGTTAGAGGAAAATACAATCCACCTGCCGTCAGGAGAAAAACAGGGTTCATTGTCTCCGTGAATGTCCGTCTGAAATAATGTGTTCATACTTCCCGTATGAGGGTCTATGATGACGATATCTGCATTCTGTCCCACCTTGACGGCTGCTGCGATGCATGATCCGTCAGGGGACCAGACAGGGGCTTCCAAGTAGACTCCGGGCTTTGAAACGAGTGGCCGTATACGAGATCCGTCCCTTTCCACCAATACAAGGTCGATCCACATACCGTTTCTGCGGGCGGCCACAAAGACTGTGCCGTCAGGGGAAAGATCAGCGGAGTAGATATGCTCACCCCTTGTCAGCCGCATATGTGTTTGCTCTTTCAGATCAAACACAACCAGATCAGCCGTATCGAGAGATGCGCCAATGCCGGTGCCGTTCAAGGGATGCACAAAGACTTCTCCAAATATCAGGCGCCCCTCGGGAATCCTTCTCACAGGAAAGAAACTGTTCAGTATACCTGTTCGGATCTCTTGAACTTTCTCCCCGCTCTGTGGATCTACTTCCACAATGGCTGTGGGATTTACGTATCCTGCCCGGAGAACTTGAATCGTTCCCCTTTCGGTCCAGAAATGGGAGATGAACGTATCCACTGATTCCGATAAGATTGTTCTCCCCGCAGGGAGTCCTTCTTTCAGGATACTGTCTCTTGTCTGTTTGGCTCTCTGTTCAAAATCCCAGAGGAATTCCGAATAGAATTCCCGGGGAGTCTTCCCTGTCGCAAACTTCAATGCCCTGCGAGTACCTCCCAATGGATGCTTCGCCTGGTAGCGACTCAGGCGAGAGAACGCATCTTCACCGTATGTCCTGTTCATATACTCAACCATATGATAACCGGAGAGATAGATCCTTTGGGAAGGGGGTGAATATGGGGGAGATGTGCCCGCCGCGGAAAGACTCCACATTCCTTCGCCCTCGGTGAAGGACATCATGGTCCCCCGGAAAAGGGGAGATCTGCCTCTGCCGCCGTCCGTAAACATGGTCTCGGCATTGGTGGTGATCCCTTCGATAATCCACCCCGGAGAGATGGCATTTGCCAAGGCCAGACCGTCGCCAAGGACATGACACAGTTCACCGTACCACCCGAGACGTGTGGTAACGTGGACATAATGGGCAAATTCGTGGGTATAGACTCCATCCATTAAATCTGAGCCGGGACCAAACCCCTTGATTGTGAACAGCGGGGTTTCATGGAGTGATATTCTGTTGGGGAAAGGCTGGTAAAACCCATTGAAGACATCCGTTCCAGGATTCAACACTATGGGGCAGTGTCTGGGTTTCACTCCGAGATATTCTGTAACATCGCTATATACTTCATCACTGAGGGAGAGGACCCTCATGACGAGTTTCTCATGGCCTTCTGGGTAGTAGATCGTAAAATGTTCGGTCTGCACCGTCCGCCATTTCCACACAGGATTATAACGTGCAAACGATATGGTGGGATAGGAGAATAACAAAAAAATGAGAATGAGAAGAAAGAGGGATGATTTCATCTTCGAATGGATACGATTTGGGTGATCCACTGTGCTGGAGGTTTTCGTAAAACGTATTTTTACCATAGAAATCATGGAACCAATAATACCAAACAAGACTCATGTATGGAAATTTTTTGATGTCCGATACCGTATACACTTTTCAGAAAGGGAATGTCAATGACAACTTTCAATTTAAAACACTTGAAAAAAAACAGATTCTCAGGTATAAATATTGCATAAAAAGCGATGTCTAGAGGTATTCTATGAATAATAAAATTCTGATTGTATTTTTTTGGGCAGTATTCACTTTAGTGACATGTTTAATGTACTCTTTTCCTCGTAATTCAGTATACGGTGAAGAAGGAAAAAAGACTGATGATATTGGACGTGAGAGAGTCACACAGACGTCAAAGGGCAAGATGATCACCATGAACTTTGATGAAGTGGATATCAGACTTATGGTGAAGTTCATAAGTGAACTGACCGGCAAGAACTTTGTTATGGATGACAAGGTGAAAGGCAAGGTCACCATCATTTCTCCCACAAAAATTACAGTGGAAGAAGCCTACAAGGTATTTGAATCCGTACTTGAGGTACACGGATATACGACTGTTGAAGCAGGCAAGATTGTAAAGATTATCCCCTCCAGAGAGGCCAGACACAGGGATGTTGAGACACAGGCGGGTAAAGATGTAGCTGCTGTCATGAGAGAGGACAGGATAGTAACCCAGCTGATTCCTTTGGAATATGCCGATGCCAATGAGATAAAGAAGTTGTTTGCTCCACTGGTCTCAAAGAACAGCAGTATAGTGTCATACACTGCCACGAATACCATTATACTTACGGATGTGTCTTCAAACATTTACCGTCTCATAAAGATCATCAAGGAGATAGATATTGCAGGCTCAGCAGAGAAGACCACAGTGGTGGCCTTGGAGTACGCATCGGCTCAATCACTGTCGAGTGAACTCCTTTCATTGTTCGATTCCAAAGAGCAACGTCGGGTGGTCAAAAAGAAAGGGACTCAGGTTACCACTGCTGCCCCCATAAAGATCATCCCCGATGAAAGGACAAATTCCCTGATCATACGGGCAAGTTTGCAGACCACTACCAAGATTATGAACATGATAGAAGAGTTGGATAAGCCCACCCCAAGGGGGAAGGACAGGATACATGTATTCTACCTGGAGAATGCGTCGGCAGAAGATCTGGCCGATGTTCTGTCCAAGTTTCCCTCTAAGGGAAAGGGCGAAAAGGGAAGGGCTCCCATATTGGGGGAGAACGTTTCAATTGCGGCTGACAAATCTACCAATTCACTCATAATTACAGCGTCCCCCCAGGATTATACGGTGCTGAAAGAGATAATAAAGAAACTGGATATTATGCGCGCTCAGGTTCTGGTGGAGGCTCTTATTGCGGAGGTGTCCCTCGACAAGACCAAGGAGTTCGGTGTTGAATGGAGGAGCTTTGAACAACCGGAAACCGGCGATTACACATTCTTTGGTGGAACAAGCCTCCCTATTGGTACGGAAGGTTCAGGAGGTATCGACCAATTGATAGCCAATCCCTATGGTACAAGTCCTTCAGGATTATTTTTGGGTGCTGTTAAGGGAGTGATTACATTCGGTGACCAGGAGTTCTTGAATCTGGGTGCTCTGATTCGGGCATTTCAATCCGACAGTGACATCAATATACTTTCAACACCTCATATTCTGACCATGGATAATGAAGAAGCAGAGATTATTGTGGGAGAAGAACGCCCTTTTCTCACGAGTTCTCAGACCACAGATACCGGCTCAGTAACAAATACATATGAATATAAAGACCTTGGCGTTACCTTACGAATCACTCCTCAGATCAGTAAAGGCGGGATGGTCAAATTGAACATATTCCAGGAGATCAAGAGCTTTGTGGAACAGATAGAGATCGGGGCCATCAACACGACTAAAAGACAGGCAAAGACAACCGTAATTGTAGAAAACGGAGAAATGGTGGTGATTGGAGGTTTGATACGGGATGAAACAAGGAAAGGCCTTTCGAGTGTTCCGTGTTTGGGGAATATTCCTGTTTTAGGGTGGTTGTTTAAGGCAATCTACCAGGCGGACACAAAGACGAACCTCATGGTCTTTATTACGCCGCACATCATAAAAAGCCCCGAAGACCTGAAGAAGATAACGGTTGAGAAGAAAGAGGAAAGCGAGAGGGTCAAGCAAGAGTATCAGAAGATGAAAGACATGGAGATAAAGGATAACTTTAAAATATTGCTAGAATAGTACAAGGTGAAAAATGTCAAGAAGATGCATAGGCGAGATCCTTATGGATCGCGGAAATATATCGAAAAAGGCCCTTGAAAAGGCCCTATTGCTCCAGAAAGAGGAGAAAAAGAGGATCGGTAAGATCCTGGTGAAAGAGGGTCTTCTTATTGAAGAGGACGTTCTCGAAGCCCTGAGCATTCAGTTCGACATCCCTTATCTTGATGTTCTGAATGGACACGGCATTGATTCATCAATGATCTCGAGGATTCCCATAAATTTTGCAAAGACGTATAAATTGATTCCAATCGAGGAGAGAGACGGCAAACTGATTGTTGCAACTGCTGATCCAGTTTTCAGTATACAGCCTCTTGATGACTTGAGGGTGCTTCTGGGTTTGGATATTGAGCCTGTTATCAGCAGTGAGAAAGAAATCCTGAACGCAATTAACAGATACTACGAACAGGCTGCAAACTCACCGGAAGAGATTATACAGGATATGGATGATGAGGACAGCAGCAAGATCCTCAGTGAATTGGAAGAGACTGAAGACCTTCTCGATGCAACGAGCGAAGCTCCGGTCATAAAGCTCGTGAATCTCATACTCTCCCAGGCAATCAAGTCACGTGCAAGCGATATCCACATTGAACCATATCAGAGAGATCTCAGGGTGAGGTATCGAATAGACGGTGTGTTATACAGTACCTTGTATCCTCCCAAAAGATATCAACCCGCCATCATCTCCAGGATCAAGATCATGGCAAAATTGAATATTGCCGAAAAGAGGTTGCCCCAGGACGGAAGGATCAGGATTAAAATTGCTGACAAGGATATAGATATCAGAGTCTCTGTGATTCCCACGACTTTTGGCGAACGGGTGGTTCTCAGACTGCTTGATAAAAGCAATGTCATTCTTGATCTGGGCAAACTGGGTCTTCCGCAGGATAGATTCAAAGTGATGAATACATTGATCCACGGATCACATGGGATCGTCTTAGTAACAGGCCCGACAGGCAGTGGAAAGACCACAACCCTGTATGCAGCTTTGAGTGAGATCAACTCACCCGATAAAAACATCATCACAATTGAAGATCCAATAGAGTACCAGTTGAATGGAATAGGTCAGATTCAGGTCAATACAAAGATCGATCTTACTTTTGCGAGTGGACTGCGTTCCATTGTAAGGCAGGACCCAGATGTGATATTAGTGGGAGAGATACGAGATACCGAAACAGCAGAGATAGCAATTCATGCGGCACTGACCGGACATCTCGTATTCAGCACCCTACATACGAACGATGCAGCAGGTGCCATTACTCGATTGATCGACATGGGGATAGAGCCTTTTCTTGTATCCTCTTCGTTGAATGGTGTGATCGCACAAAGGTTGGTAAGGATCATATGCAGTGAGTGTAAGGAATCCTATATACCGGATACGGAATCCCTGAGGGAGATAGGTCTCTCGGATGAAGACATCAAGGGCGGTTTTTTATATCGTGGCAAGGGATGTTCTGAGTGTTTGGATACCGGTTACAAAGGAAGGACCGGAATCTATGAGATGCTGGTCGTGAATGACTCGTTAAGGTCGAACATACTGCATACCTCCGAATCAAATATTATCAGAGAAAAAGGAATTGAAAATGGGATGATTACCTTGAGGGAAGACGGTGCAGTAAAAGTTCTGGATGGAATCACAACCATTGAAGAAGTGTTGCGGGTAACGCAGGAGTGAAATGCCTGTCTTTGAATACAAAGCATTAAATAGTGAAGGCAAGAGAGTAAAAGGGATCATTGAGGCCGACAGTCCCAGGGTGGCCAGAGCCAAGTTGAGGACCGGCGGGATTTTTCCTACCGAAGTTTCGGAAGAAGCCCGAGGGAAGACTCCTTCTTCATCCAAAGAGTTGAAGTTTTCTACGATGTTTCGAAGAATACGGGCCCAAGAGGTAGCTACAATGATTCGTCAACTTTCAACCCTTATGAGAGCCGGGCTTCCATTGGTCGCCTCACTTACTGCTCTGGTGGATCAGATTGACAATACCTCATTGAAGAAAATCATCTCGCAAGTGAGGGAGGATGTAACAGAAGGGAATTCTCTGGCCGATGCCATGGCGTATCATCCACGGGTTTTCCCGAATCTTTATGTCAATATGGTACGAGCGGGGGAGACAAGTGGGACCCTGGAGATGATTCTCTCCCGTTTGGCGGATTTCTCTGAGAATCAGACAAGGCTTCGCAACAGAATATGGGCTGCTCTCACATACCCCATTCTCATGGTCTTTATTGGAGGAGGGATCCTTGCCTTTTTACTTGCATTTGTTATTCCCACCATTTCAAAGATCTTCTCTGAGATGCATCAGGCGCTTCCCCTCCCTACCATCATATTGATATCAGTGAGTGACTTTGTGAGAGGCTTCTGGTGGATCATCATCCTCGTCATTTGTTTACTAGTATTGGGCATGAATATGTATGTAAGACGTACTGAATCGGGAATGCTTCTCTTTGACGGATTAAAATTGAAAATCCCCTTATTCGGAGGTCTCTTAAACAAGTCGGCATTATCGAGATTTTCAAGGACACTGGGGATGTTATTGAAGAGTGGAGTTCCATTGCTTGTGTCTTTGGACATCGTGAAGAGTGTAGTGAACAACCGGATACTCTCTCAGGCCATTGAGTCAGCCAGAGACGATGTTCGAGAGGGAGAGGATATCTCCGGTCCCCTGAAGCGAAGCAAGGCCTTTCCTCCCCTTGTTGTACATATGATTTCCGCTGGTGAGAGGAGTGGAGAATTAGAAGATATGCTTTTACGGGTGGCGGATTCTTATGATAATGAAGTTGAGACCACCGTGTCCGCCATGACTTCCATTCTGGAACCGATGTTGATACTCACCATGGGACTGATTGTGGGATTCATTGTCCTTGCCACGCTGCTTCCGATTCTGGAGATGAACCAGATTATTAGGTAGGAGGAATTGATGCTAACTAAAGAAATAATTGCAGAGATATTAAGAGAAGAATACCCGCATATCATATCTGAATATGGACTTAAAAGAATAGGTTTATTTGGATCTTATGCAAAAGGATTGCAAGAAGAAGACAGTGATATAGATATTATAGCAGAATTTGAAAAAACCGATAGGCCTTAAATTTATTGAATTTGCAGAATACCTTAAGAAAATATTAGGGAAAAGAACCGATGTTATTACTCCTGCAGACATAAAGGGCATTAGGATAAAAAGGATCGCTAAAAATATTGAGGAAAACATTGTTTATGTTTAAAAAAATAGACAAAGATTTTCTTAGCGACATTGAAGAGGCTATGAGAAGAACCAATTCTTACACAGAAAACCTGTCATATGAAGAATTTCTGGAGTATATAAAAACTCAGGACGCTGTTATTCGTAATATTGCAATCATTGGAGAGGCAGCAAAAAACATATCCGAAGAATTGAGGAGCAAGTATCAGGAAATTCAATTGAAAGATATGGCAGGCTTAAGCGATAAACTTATACACTATTATTTCAGCGTTAACCTCGACATTGTTTGGACCGCAGTAAGAGAGGAATTTCCGGTGATTGTTTTGTAAATTGGAGAAATCATAGGAAACTAATAGCGAACTACCTCAGCTAACACTCCATTTTCTCTGCCAACGTCGGCAGAGAAAATAATCTTTATTGTCCGTGTCAATCTGTGTGAGTCTGTGGCTAATTATTGAAATTGGAGGTATCCAATGACCGTTAAAAGTTATCTACTAATCTCAATCACAATCCTATTCTCAACCTTTTTATTCGTTTGCAATGTAGGTGAAATGGCACAAAAGGAGAAAGCAATTTAAATCGGCCTGTATAAGAGAAGTTCCGGCATCTGCATGGGAAAACCTGCCTAAAGGAAGACATATTTTTGCCATCAGTCTGTTGGATATAACCTCGTCCATGGCATCGAAGACCTGATGAAAGAATATCTGCAGATAAAACTACTGAATATTGTTAAGACAGCCGATGAATCGGATTTTAAGTAAGTATTTTTGCTCATTTCTTTGTGGGGGAGAATGAAAGGCTAGAGACTAAAATAGATGAATTTGCTAAGTTTATTAAATCTGGGATAGGGAACAAAGCAGATATGACATTTTTAAATTCTGTTACGTTGATATAATTTCCGAAACGGTTGTTGAAAATTTTAAGATTTTATCGTATTCATTTCAAATAAAAGAACGTTTGCTTACACTATGCATAATCGAGAACATGATAGAGATCGAAAATATGAATTCATAATTATCGGTAGTGGCCCGGGTGGAGCTACCTTAGCAATGGAGTTAGCTAAACATAAGAAGGATGTTTTGGTTGTTGAAAAAGGGAAGTATGAACAAGAATTCGGGAACCTTCGAGACATTGCCCGATTTTATGATGTGAGGAATTCGTCGCCACAAATGAGGGCGTCGCAGGAGGGTATTCTTTTATTTAGAGCCTTTATGGCTGGAGGAACCGCTGTAGTTTCTTGTGGAAATGGCATTCGCTGTTTGGAAACTGAGCTAAGCGATCTGGGTATTTTTTTGGAGAAGGAATTCGTCGAGGCAGAACTTGAAATGAATATTGCTCCTCTTCCAGAATCATTGCTCTCAGAGGGTTCACAGAAATTGAAGTGGGCAGCTGAAGCCTTAGGCTACGGGATGAAGTTAATGCCCAAGTTCATAAATTTCGAAAAGTGTAAGAAATGCGGAAAATGTATTGCAGGATGTCCCAATGGCGCTAAATGGTCCGCCATTGACTATATTGAAAAAGCAATTCGCTGTGGTGCTAGTATCGATTATGAGACTATTGTCAGACGAGTGTTGGTTAAACGTGGTCGCGTAGAAGGAATAGCCGTAATAGGAACGCAAGGTGAAACAAAAATACTTGCCGACACAGTTATTATTGCAGCTGGCGGATTAGAAACTCCTTTGATACTTAATCGTTCAGGAATAGAAGGGGCAGGTAAGAATTTATTCCTTGATTTGTACATCAATACTTTTGGGGAGGGGAGAGGTGTAAATCAACTTCATGAACCGGTCATGGCAATGGTCAACGATGAATTTTTCTCAGCAAAAGGTTTTATCATTTCCCCTTTTATTAATCGTTGGAAGATCGGAAGGTTCTCAGAGCTGGGAAAAGCAGGGTTGCATTTGAATCAAAGTAATTTAATAGGGTTCATGACAAAAATTGCTGACGAATCAAAAGGTTGTGTCTTTCCTGACGGTACCATATCAAAAGTTGTTACCAAAAGGGATAGAGAACGACTGTGTGAAGGTGTTTCTTTGTCAAGGGAGATAATGATAAAGGCAGGTGCCCCGAAGGAATCCCTTATTGATTCCAAGATACAAGGTGCTCATCCTGGTGGTACAGCAGCCATTGGAAAGATTGTAGATAAGGATTTACAAACTAATATTGAGAATCTGTTTGTATGTGATGCCAGTGTTCTTCCACTTGCCCCCGGTTTACCACCGATCCTGACAATTGTTGCCCTGGCAAAGCGACTTTCGAAGATGCTGATAACTTAGAACTTATCCGTAAATAAGATTGACATTTAACCAATATTATGTCATATTTTCAAACAGGTATAAAGAACCGAAAAAATAGAACCTGGAGGAAAATATGGCGAGAATCCAATCATGGGAAGTCTCCGATGCTTTTTGGGAACGGGTTGAACCATTGATACCCAAACCTGAGCGTGATCCGAACAAGACGTATAAGCGCAAGGCAGGTGGAGGCAGAAAGCCGA
>JAXHSZ010000161.1:0-2938 GCA_034190725.1 Thermodesulfobacteriota bacterium | reverse complement strand
CTCATACAAAAGAGGGGTTATAACAAGTTCTCCCTCTTCACCCTCAGGGAGGGATTCTTGTGTTTCAGGATCAATGACCTCAAGTATTACCCTATGAGAAAAGATATGCATCCCCTCTCTTGCTTGACACTCTGCGGCCATTGTTCCCGATTCCATCATTCCCCAAAGTGACATAATGGGGACTCCAAAGACTTCCTCAAGTTTTGTTTTTTTCGATTCTGCAATTGATTCCCCGATGCCGATAATCATCCTCAATGCCAAATCCTTGACAATAATCCCCATCTCCTTTGCCTGCATATAAAACCTGTTTAATTGACTTGGGAAATGATCCAGAACAGTCACCTCCGCAGTTTTGTTTATCCTTATCTGTTTATCAGGCATATACCTTCCAGCACTGAAGAGTAAGAACCTTGAACCAAGCCTGTTATACCCCATTTCTGAGATGTCATAATTCGTTAAAATCTGGGCTGTGTCATTGGGCCTTACTCCTACGGTCCATCTTCCCTGAGCCTCGCTGTCAAGGAGCGTGTCCGTGTCCTTTTTATTGAAAGGTATCGGTTCGGGTGAACCGGTTGTGGTGCCGGAAGTGGAGTTAAACCGCTCTATTTCAGTTTCTGGGATTGCCAATCTATCGGACAGAGGTGTATCGCGAACATCTGTCATATCGTCGGTTATCGGCAGCTTAACAATATCATCGATGGTCTTAACATCATCAGGCTTTACACCTGCTTCATCAAACTTTCTCTGATAAAGAGAAGTCTTTTCATAAGCAAGTGCAACTAAATTTCTCAGTCTTTTTCCCTGAATTTCCTTGAGCTTATGAAGAGGCATTGTCTCTATCTCCGGTTCCCAATATCTTCTTTCTTGGTCCATGAAATCACCTCCTCACTCATATGTCTTGATTACACGTGCTGTTTTAAACGCAAAACCCGTTGTCAGGGACCCCTTTGGGACAAGCTCTACTTCGCTCTCTATGCCATAATCCCAATGAAATGCTTCATGTATGCTGTCTTTCAGCCTATTGAGATTCTTCACATCAGGCTTGTACTCCATCTTCACCCTTAGTCTTTCCATCTCTCCTTTTTTATAGATGTCCACAAGATAATCACCTGCCAATCCTTCAATGCCGGCCACTATCTCCTCAACGTCGAGAGGGAGTATCTTTTTACCCCTGATATTGATACGCTGAGACACCCTTCCCCGAACGGAACTCATCTTGGGTAACGTTCGACCACAAGAGCAGGGTTCGTATGGAAACATTCTTCCCACATCTCCAGGTCTGTATCTAATGAGTGGCATGCTCTGATTCAAAAGAGGGGTGATAAGGAATTCTCCTTCTTCACCGTCAGGGAGGGGTTCTCCTGTTTCCGGATCAACAACTTCAATGATATACCGATCTGCAAATAAGTGCATTCCGGTCCTGGCCTCACAGTCAGAACCTATTATGCCCATATCCATAGATCCCCACCATGAATAATACGGTAATCCGTATTGATTGAAGAAATTTTTCTTGTTGGCCTCAGACCACGGCTCTCCTATTCCGATGGCTAAACGTAACTTCGTCTCCCTGATATCGATACCCAGTTCTTTTGCACGCTCAAAGTATGTCAGCATGAAACTCGGCATATACTCGATAACAGAGGCACCGACTTTAATTGCCAGCTGTATTTCTTGATCAATACCATGTCTGAGGATACTCGGCATTATGACTGCTGCCCCGAACAGTCTGTAGCTGAAGCTACACGTGTCTCATCTTGTCATGATCTGGACAACATCATACGGTCTTACACCTATTGCCCACTTTGCTCTGACCTCACCTGTAAAGAAAAGATCAATATCATTCATATTGTAAGCCAGGGGTTCCGGGATACCGGTGGTGGTTCCCGTTGTTGAGCTGAAGACCTTTATCTCGTCTTCAGGGACTCCCAGTTTGTCTGTAATCGGTTTGCCTCGGGTATCATCATCTTCTGTTATGGGCAGTTTTCGTATGTCATCCAATGTTTTGATATCCGAAGGTTTCACACCTGCTTCATCGAATCGGTGCCTGTAGAAAGGCGTCTTTTCATAGACCCGTGAAGCTAACTCTTGAAGCCGCTCCAGTTGGAGCTTCTTCAGCCTTTCCAGAGGCAAGGTTTCCACCTCTTCATCCCAAAAATTTCTTTCTTTCGTCATGACGTAACCCCCCTTTTCTGCCTTTTACCACAGGTGCAGTGCATCTGATATTTTTTAAAGTCTTTATTGACCACTGAAGCGAAACACCCTTCAATGGGGAGAGTTGTTCAAGGAATTCAGGTATCGGGGGGAAAAATAAAATATTGAGGTGTATATACGTTGGTGTATTGTCCGAAATATTCATTGAGTATAATGGTTTTGGGAAAGACCATTGACTGCTGATCAATCCAGAACCCATGGGAGCTTTTACCAATAACTTCCATTGTAACCCGGCATTAACAGAGGACTACTGCGTCCCCAAAAAGGAGATTCTCATTTTTTGCAAAATCTATCTTCTGTGTCCTTCCAAACGAAAATTATCATTTAAAATTTCCATTGTCAACTTGGGAACAAGGTGATTCTGGATTTTTCACAGGACTTTCATAAAAAGTATGCAATCTGACCAACCTCAATTACCTGTGTCAATGGAATAAGGCGAGATGAGTAAGTTATTTATTGTTGGTTAATAAGTTGACATTATATGGTAAATGTCTTATAGATTTCCATATATTAAATTTCACTGCGTTATCGGTTGGAATCGTCGATGATGTATTGTAGTTCATGGGCACTAATTAAAAGTTAATAGTGGAATACCCATTAACCAGTAACAAATAACAAATTGGACCTAAATTGAGCGATTCGACTTAAAAAAATACCTTCATCAGTTGGTATATTGTTGATATTATTGATTAAAGTGTTATAATACCCTGGATCCTAACTTTTCAGC